>DATBYI010000281.1:0-4510 GCA_036513815.1 Solirubrobacteraceae bacterium | reverse complement strand
GCCGCGGTCCGCCGCCTAGATCCGCCGCGTAGGATCACCCCCGGCGCGGCACGGGCCTGGTGGCCCATCCAGTCTTCAAAACTGGCAGGGCCGGGCAGCCCCCGGCTTGGAAGGTTCGATTCCTTCGCCGCGTCGTGACTGTGGAGATTGCGTAGCGCGTTTACGGATGGCCGATGAGCGCCCAGATCAGGTGCGGCGCGAGGTAGACCTCACACACCGCCGCGAGTAGGAGGACGGGGAGAGCGAGCGTGACGGTGACGATCGTGGCGGCGAGCAGTTCATCCCATGCACCCCGCCGGCTGGCGAGCAGCCAGGCGGCGAGCGGCAGGAACAGCGCCACCAGCTCGGGGAAAGCGTGCGGAAGCAAGCTGACGAGTAACAGACCCGGGGATGTCCTCAGCGTCGCCGCGACAGCAGCCGCGCTCGTGCCCAGCACATAGGTCTGCATGCACAGAGAAAACGTCGTGGCGCAGATGACCAGCGCCACCGCGACTGGCCGTCCGCGCTCATGGATGACGCGGGCCAAGCCCGAACGCTGCGTGGCCTGCAACGGCAACGAACTGCCCGCGATGAACCCGGCGAGGCACGCCATCCCGTGCAGCGCAAGCACGAGCAGGTTCCGGCTCAGAATACGAAGCACATCGTCCGGACCGCCGACCGCGAACGGCGGCTGGTCGAGTGTCGCACCGCCATGCGAGCCTGACACGCTTGCGAGCACCCACACGGCGAGCAACAACCCGAGCGCCACGGCCGCGCTCCCCAGCACCCACCCTCGGACAACCGGCCATGGGTGCGCACGCCATCTAGCCAGCGCGCCCCGTGTGCTCTGAACGCCATGCACCAGCGCATACGCGGACGCATCCATGAGGGTCTAATCGGCTGAGCCCCACTTCTGGATGAACGCGAGGCGGCCCCGGTTGGACGCCGCGATTGGGAATTGCGGCGGTCACTTCAAACTGGCGCGGCCTGCTAGTCCCCCGTAACGCGCTGCCAACGTGGAGAATCTCGAGCATTAGGGCGCGACCGGTAACCCCCGCGCGAGGTTTGGAAGACTGGTGCAGTGGTCACGGTCGAGAACCACCGGCGAGGGCGGCTGCCGCGGGTCCCACAGCGGATGGTCGTTCGGGTCTGCGTTGGAATCGCCGTGGTCACCCTGTTGATCGTTGCGATCCGGGTGTTTTATCTTCCGATGGGACCGTCACTGCCCTCCGCCACAGCGCTTTTGCGCCAAGACCGGTGGGGTAACAGCGACATGATCGAACCGGGGAGTCCGGTCTCGGTGCGGTGTCGGCACACGGGATGGTTGGGATTGTTTGGCTCAACGGACGCTTGCACTCTTCACTACGCCACGGGGGACATCTGGTCCTGCTCGGTCGCGGGGCCTGCCGACTACGTTGGACTTAGTGCCGGCTGCGACGGTCCGGTTCGCCCGACGCGCCGCTGAGCTTCCTACGCGGAGTGTCTCTTCATGGGAGCCTGGTCGAGAAAGCGGAACATTTGGCCGGTTTCTCGACCAGGCCCCGGGTCCGGTCCGTCCCTTGCGACGGGGCCACAGAGAATCGCGACGCACCGGGTTGACGCGACTGTCTCTGTAGGCCGCGGATTGGTCTGGTGATCCATCGGCGGTGCGCAGCCGAAGGCTTGGGTGAACCCTCCCCGGGCCCGACCGGCCGGGGCGCCCGCTATCGAAGGAGAACCGATGTCCGAACCAACCACTACCGAGGGCGCCCGTCGCGAGCCGAGCGCGGTGGAGGCGCTGGCGCGCGATGACCTCGAGCGCAAGAAGTTCTTGAGGATGGCCGGCCGTGGGATCGGCGCCGGCGCTGCCGCCACTGGGCTGGCGGCGTTCATCGCCGCCTGTGGCTCGTCGAAGTCGTCCTCGTCATCTCAGGCCGCGACGACCGCGGCGGCGGGGTCGTCGACGACCAGTGCTAACGGGGGTAGCGATCCGAGCGATCCCAGCGATCCGAGCGATTTGACGATCGTGAACTACGCGCTGACGCTCGAATACCTAGAGTCACAGTTCTATGCCAAGGTCGCCTCGAGCGGCCTGTTCAACGGCAAGACGCTGGCGGTGCTGAAGTCCTTCGGGGCCGAGGAGGAGCAGCACGTGGTCGCGCTGCACAAGATCGCGAGTGGCCTGGGAACTCCGGCGATGGAGCCGACGGGCAAGTTCCCGCTTCACAACGCCGCGCAGGTGGCGTCGCTGGCCGGGTCGGTCGAGAACCTCGGGGCGGCGGCTTATCTGGGCCAGGCGGGGAACATCCATAGCAAGGAGATCTTGGCCGCTGCGCTGTCGATTCACACGATCGAGGCACGTCACGCGGCAACGCTGAACACGTTGCTCAAGCTGTCCCCGACGCCCCAAGGTGCGTTCGCAAAGCCGATGTCGATGGCGCAGGTACTGGCGGTCGTCAAGCCATTCATCGCCTGACACTCCGCCGCGACCGAAACTTCAAGAAAGGAACAGTGAAATGAAAAGACCTGACATCGCGAGTCCCGAGCTCGCCGCCGTGGAGGTCCACGGCATGAGCCGGGCAAGCTTCATCCTCCGCGGCGCGGTCGCTGCGGGTGCCGTGTACGGCGCGGGAGCGGTCGGTCCGTACGTCTCGAGCGCGTTGGCCCAGAGCGCAAGCTCTGACGTTGACATTCTCAACTTCGCGCTCACGCTGGAGTACCTCGAGACTGACTTTTACAACGTCAAAGGCACCTCGGTTGGTCTCAGTGGAGAGGCCAGGAACCTGGCCAGGTCGTTCGGAGACGAGGAGGCAGCGCACGTCGCCGCGCTCACCAACGCGATCACCGCGGCCGGAGGCAAGCCGGTCGCCCAGCCGAAATTCGCATTCCCGGTCACCAACCAAACCGGTTTCCTCAAGCTCGCCTACGTGCTCGAGAACACCGGTGTCGGAGCCTACAACGGCGCCGGCCCGTCGCTCACGAATAAGCAGTATCTCGCCGCTGCCGGCTCCATTGTGCAGGTCGAGGCGCGCCACGCGGCGGCAATCGCGCTCCTCACCGGTCAGCCGATCACGCCGTCGGGTGCGTTCGACAAGCCGCTGTCAAAGAGCCAGGTTCTGGCCAAGGCCGGGCCGCTGATCAAGCAGTAACCCCGTCGCGGCCTGCGGCTCGCCACCGGCCCAAACCGGATTGGTGGCGAGCCGCGCGCCTGCGCCAGACGGCCGGCTACCCGGCGGATCTAGTTGCCGCCGTCCTCAGGATCGCCGCTCTTCCGGGCACCGCCGGCAACGCGATCGGCCTCCGCCCCCACTTCGAGGTCCTCGACCTCGGCCTCTGGCTCCTGTCCTGCCGGCTCGGTCTGCGAGGTGATTTTCTGCTCGTCCATCCCAGTCCTCCTGATGTTCGCCAGCGCGCCCTCCGCGCCGGGCTGGGGGAGCGATTAAACGTCTCGGCTGGTAGGTAGTCAAATGAACAAACAAGAACGTCCTTGCGAGGCCGCGGCCGGCGCTTGGTGGGTCTTATCAGCGACGGTTTGCGCCGATCAGCGCCTCGGCGCCTGGTGGGTCTTATCGGCGACGGTTTGCGGCGATCAGCGCCTCGGTCCCGAAGTCCCACATGTTGTCGGCGACGTTGATGGTGACTCCCGGGGGGACGATCGCGTCGATGCGATCAAGTACCTCATCTGACAGTTCGATTCCGTCCGCGGCGAGGTACCCGTCGAGATGGGCCATCGTGCGAGGGCCGATGATCGCCGAGGTCACCGCCGGGTGGCGGACCACGAATGCCACAGCCATCTGGATGAGGGTAAGTCCGGCCTCGCCGGCGAGGGCGCCCAGCGCGTCAGCCGCGTCGAGCTTGGCCGCGTTCTCCGGGCTGCTTCCGTCGTACTGCCCGGGCCGATGCCCCCGCGCGGGGGAACCCGGCCCGTCGATCGGCCCGCCCTTCCGGTATCGGCCCGAGAGCCATCCACCGGCCAGCGGGCTGTATGCCATAACCCCCATGCCGTGGCGGTGGCACGTGGGCAGGACGTCGTACTCGATCGCCCGGGTGAGCATCGAGTAAGGGGGCTGTTCGGTGCGAAAGCGTCCGTGGCCGCGTCGATCGGCGGTCCACTGCGCCTCGACGATCTGAGAGGCGGGGACTTTGGATGCGCCGAAGGAGCGGATCTTGCCCGCCTGCACGAGGTCGGTCAGCGCGCTGAGGGTCTCGTCGATATCGGTGCGCGGGTCGGGGACGCCTACCTGGTACAGGTCGATGTAGTCGGTTCCGAGCCGGCGCAGTGAGCCCTCGACCCCTACGGTTATCCATCGCCGTGACGCTCCGCGATGGTTGGGATCGTCGTCGAACGGAGGGCCGAACTTCACGGCGAGCACCACGCGGTCCCGGCGCCCTCCGGCGAGGGCCTTACCCACGATCTGTTCTGATTCGCCACCGGAATATCCGTCGGCGGTGTCGATGAAGTTGATCCCGGCGTCCAGCGCTCGGCGAATGATCCGGACCGCGTCGTCCTGATCGGAGTTGCCAAACGAGCCGAACATCATGGCGCCAAGGC
>DATBYI010000280.1:0-3401 GCA_036513815.1 Solirubrobacteraceae bacterium | reverse complement strand
GGCGAGCTCGCCCGCCGCCTCGACCCGTCCCCTGAATTTCTCCGCCGACGCCCGAAGAGCCAGCTCCGGGTCGACGGCCAACTTGCGCGCCACGTTGACGACCGCGAACAAGACGTCGCCCAGCTCGTCGAACTGCTCCTCAGGCGTTTTGGCGTTCTCGAGCTCATCAAGCTCGTCGCGCGCCATCTGGAGCGGTCCCTCCACGCCAGGGAAGTCGAACCCGCTCGTGGCGGCGCGCCGCTGGACCTTGCGCGCGTAGAGCGGCGAGGGCAGGTTCTCAGGCACCTCACCGAACACGCCCGTCTCACGACCAGGCTCGGTCTGCTTGATCTGGTCCCAGTTGCGGCGAACCTCCTGCGAGGTGTCGGCCTGCACATCGTCTCTGAAGACGTGCGGGTGGCGGCGGATCAGCTTCTCGGTGACCTGAGTCGCGACCTGCCTCAGGTCGCCGGCGCCGCGCTCCTCGAGCAGCAGCGACAGGAAGTGGACCTGGAAGAGGACGTCACCGAGCTCGTCGACCATCTTCGCGTCGTCGCCGCGCTGAGCGGCATCGGCGAGCTCGTAGGACTCCTCAACGGTGTGCGGGACGATCGAGCGCTCGTCCTGCTCGCGGTCCCACGGGCAGTCGATCCGCAGCCGGCGCGTGATCGCGTCGAGGCGGCTCAGCGCCTCCGCGATAGCGGCAGCGTCTGCTGCGGGGCTCACCCCGTCGACGTGCCGGTGGTGGCCGTCTTCGGTGCCTTGTAGCCCTTGCAGTCGGCCATCGCGTAGGCGCTCTGGCACGTGGTCTGGCTGAGCCAGTCCTTCTTGGCCTTGTTGGCGACCGCCGTCTGCGCGGTCGTCGAGGACTGCGTGGTCAGCTGCGTCTTGATCGTCTTGGTGGCCTGAGCGAGCGACTCGTGGGTCGCCGGCGTGATCTTGGTCACCTCGACGACGTAGTAGCCGAACTGCCCCTTGACCGGCCCGAGCAGCGTGTTGATCGGCGCCGAGAACGCGGCCTGGGTAAGCGCAGCGTCCTGCTGGCCCTGGGTGACCCCGGTGAGCAGCCCGCCGTTGTTCTTGGTCGTCGGATCGGTCGAGTACTTCTTGGCCACGACCGTCCAGCTCTGACCCGACTGGAGCGCCTTCTTGGCCGCGTCCGCCTCGGCCGCGGTCTTGGTCAACACGATCCGCATGTTCCGGCTCTCCTGCGTGCCGAACTGCGTCGGGTGGCTGTTGTAGTAGCTCTGGATCTGGGCCTGGGTGACGGGCTTCGTGTACTTGGACACGAGCTTCTGGACGATCGTGTTGATCTTGAAGCGGTAGACGATGTCGTCGAGCGTCTGGCCCGTCTCGCTCAGGAAAGTGTTGAATCCGGCGGCGGTCGGGAACGTCTGCTTCTTGGCCGTGTCGAACGCCTTCTGGACCTCCGCGTCGGTCACCTTGACGTGCTGTTTGACGGCGTCCGCCTGGTACCAGTACGCCGTGATCAGGAAGTCCATGACCTGGCTCGAGAGCGAGGTGAAGAGCTGCTTGCAGTCGGTGCGCAGCGTGGCGGTCTTCGTCTTGGCGAGGCTCGGGATCGCCTTGCGGACCTGGGCGATGCACGTGTTGAAGTCCGGCGGATCGTTGGGCACGATCACCGGCTCACCCGGCGACTGGGCGGCCTGGCTCTTCGCCGCGACGAACATCCAGTGGTTGAACGCCTGCGTCGAGATCGGGTTCCCCGCCACATCGGCGACCGAATCACCGGGCACGCCGCTGCCGCAGCCGGCCACTCCGAGAGCGAACACAAAAAAGGCGCCAAGCGCCAAGATCGACCTGCGAACCGTCATCGGCGGACGATGGTAGCGAGGGTGGCGAGAAGTGGCGTGAAGAATCGCCTAAGAGGGATTCAGGCCGCCTCGCGCGTGACTGCGAGCAGCACGTCGGCCGCCTTCACGACGGCCGGGAAGCGCTTGGCCGGATCTTCGGGCACGCGCACCGACAGCTGTGACTTGCCCGACTCGTACAGCGCCTCCGGGATCTCCTGGCGGATCTTTTTGGCCCTCACGCTGTCGAGCTCGATCGGCGTCACCGCGAGCCGCCCGTTGCGGAACGTCACCGCCCGCGCACCCGCCTGACCCAGCTTGATCCGCGCCTGCTGGAGCGCGATCAGGTTCAGGAGCGGCTCGGGCAGGTCGCCGAAGCGGTCCTCGAGCTCTGTCTTCAGCTCCATCAGATCCGACACCTCGCGCGCCGCCGCGATCCGGCGGTGCACCTCGACCTTGGCCTGCTCGTACGGGATGTAGTCGGCGGGCACGTAGGCATCGACGTTGACGTCGAGCCGGACCGGCTCCCACTCGTCGTCTTGGAAGGTCCCGTCCTCCGCCGCGGCCACCGCCTCGTCGAGCATCTGCATGTAGAGCTCGAACCCGAGCGCGGCGACGTGGCCGGACTGCTCGTCGCCCAGGAGGTTGCCGGCGCCGCGGATCTCGAGGTCGCGCATGGCGATCTTGAAGCCGGCGCCCAGCTCCGTGTAGTCGGAGAGCGCTGACAGCCGTTGGGCCGCGTCCGGGGTGAGCGCGGCCGCGCTCGGATACAGCAGATAGGCGTAGGCGCGTTCTCGTGAGCGTCCGACCCGTCCCCGGATCTGGTAGAGCTGGGCCAGTCCGAACGTGTCGGAGCGCTCGACGACCAGCGTGTTGGCCTGCGGGATGTCGATGCCCGACTCGATGATGCTCGTGCACACGAGCACGTCAGCGTCGCCGCGCAGGAACGCGAGCATGCGCTGCTCGAGCTCCTTCTCGTCCATCTGCCCGTGGGCGACCTCGAACTTCATGCCCGGGCACAGGGCGCGCAGCCGCTCGGCCGTCTCGTCGATCGTCTCGATCCGGTTGTGCAGGAAGAACGCCTGGCCGTTTCGTTCGTGCTCGCGGACGAGGGCGGTCTTCACGAGCTCCTCGTCGTACTCACCGACGTAGGTCTTGATCGGGCGCCGGCCCTCGGGCGGCGTCTCGATCACGCTGATGTCACGGACGCCGGCCATCGACATCTGGAGCGTGCGCGGGATCGGCGTGGCGCTCATCGCGATCACGTCGACCTTCAGCTTGAGCTGGCGCAGGAGCTCCTTCTGCTTGACGCCGAAGCGCTGTTCCTCATCGACGATGAGCAGCCCGAGGTTCTTGGCCCGGACGTCTCTTGACAGGAGGCGGTGGGTCCCGATGAGGATGTCCACCTTTCCCTCGGTGAAGCGCTTTACCGCTTCTCGCTGCTCGGCCTGGGGCCGGAAGCGCGAAACATGCTCGATCGTGATCGGGTAGTCCTTCAGCCGCTCGGTGAACGTGCCGTAGTGCTGCTGGGCGAGGATCGTCGTCGGGACGAGGAGCATCACCTGCGTGCCGTCCTGGACGGCCTTGAACGCCGCACGCAACGCGACCTCG
>DATBYI010000279.1:0-21907 GCA_036513815.1 Solirubrobacteraceae bacterium | reverse complement strand
CCGAGCAGGGCGGGCGCGATCAGCGATCCGACATTCATGTCGGCGCGGGGTACCGCGGTCGGCGACGGGGACGGTCGTAATCGAGGGGCGCGCGCGCCGCGTCCACGATGCGGGCGCGCTCGGTCCGGGGCGCGATCGCCTGCAGAATCGCCCCGCGGCGCGCGTCGAGCTCGAGCCGGGTGAGATTCAGGCGCTCAGCGATCTCCGCCGGGGGCACGCCCTGGATCAGCATGGAGCAGATCGCCTGGTCGGTCGGCTCGAGCCGAGCGCAGAGCGTGGCGGCGAGGCCCGGCGGGATAGCAGGAAAGTACTGGCGGCCTGAAGCCAGCCGGCTGATTGCGACACTCAGCTCCTCGGCGAGCGTCGACTTGGGGAGCAGCCCATCGGCGCCGGCGACCATTGCCGCGACGGCCAGATGGGCGTCCGCGAAGGCGGAGTAGATCAGGACCGGCGGCGCGGATGTGCGCCGCTTGATCTGCCGCGTCAGCCACAGGCCGTCGCGGTCGCCGAGGTGGTAGTCGATGACCGCAACGTCGGCCCAGCCGGCGACGTCGACGGTGTCCGGGGTCGCGCCACCGTGCTCGGCGATCAGCGCCATGTCGGGCTCGTCGGCCATGAGTCCGCGGATCCCGAGCCTGACCGCGGGGTGGTCGTCGACCAGCAGGACGTTGATTTGAGCGAGTTCTTGAAGCATGGGAGGTTCCTTTGATCTCTGTTCAGGGCTCGATCAGGCCGCGCCGGATGGCGTAGCGCGTGAGCTCGACGCGTCCCCGCACCTCGAGCTTCTCGAGGACGTTGGCGCGATGACGCTCGACCGTCTTGGCGCTGATGAGAAGGACGTCGGCGATCTCCCGGCCGCTGTAGCCCTCGGCGATCAGCTTGACCACCTCCTGCTCGCGCGGCGTGAGCGGGTCCTCGCGGAGGGGAAGATCGTCATCCGCGCGCCGCAGCAGCTCGGCGATGAGCGGCGTCACCGCCCCCGGGTAGAGAAATCGCTCGCCCCGCAGGGCGGCTCGGCACGCCTCGACCAGGTCGCGGTCGGCCACGGTCTTCAGCACGTAGCCCGACGCGCCGACCTTGAGCGCCTCGTACAGGTAGCGCTTGTTTTCGTGCATCGACAGCATCAGGACGCGTACTCCTGGCCGGCGGCGGCGAAGCTCACGCGCGGCGTGCAGTCCCGTCAACCGCGGCATCGTGATGTCGAGGATGGCCAGGTCGACGTCCTCGGCGAGCGCCCTCTGCACGGCCTCGATCCCGTCCCCGGCCTCGGCCACAACGCCCAGATCGGGTTGCGACTCGAGCACGAGGCGCAGCCCGCGCCGGACCACGGCGTGGTCGTCGGCGAGGAGGATTCGGGCCTTGAGCGGCGTCACGGCCGCTCTCCCAGCGGCACCTCGAGGCGTACCTCGCACCCGGCTTCGGGCACGCGATTGCCGATCGCCAGGCTCGCCCCGATCAGCGCCGCCCGCTCGCGCATGCCGCGCATGCCGGTGCCGGGGACGCCGTCGGCCGGCAGTCCGAGACCGTAGTCGCGGATCCTGAGCACCAATCGCGCACCGATGCGCGTGAGCGTGAGGTCGGCGCGACTGCTCGCCGAGTGTCGTGCGACGTTGGTCAGCGCCTCCTGGGCGACCCGGTATACGACGAGCTCGACCTCGGCCGGCAACGGAGGCAGATCGGGCGCCACGTACGGTGCGACGTCCAGATCGAGCTGCGCGGAGAAGCGCTCGCACAGCACGGCGAGCGCGCTCGCGAGGCCCAGATCGTCGAGCGCCTCCGGCCTCAGCTCGACCGCGATCCGCCGCACGTCCTCGAGACTCCGGCGGACGGCGTCCTGGACCGCCAGCGCGTCTTCCTGAACGTTCGCGGGTACTCGCGCACTGACCCTCGACAGGCCGAGCAGGACCGCGGTGAGCTCTTGCCCGACCTGATCGTGGAGCTCCTGGGCGATGCGCAGCCGCTCCGCCTCCTGCCCGCGGAGTACGCGACCGGTCGACTCGCGCCGCTCCATCTCGAGTCGTGTGAGCATCTCGTTGAAGGTCAACGCGAGCTCCCCCGCCTCGGACGTCGGCTCGGCGTCCGGCACGCGCTGTCCGAGGTTCGAGTAATCGACCCGGCGAGCGAACGCGGTCAGCGCCTGCACCGGGCCGACCACGCGCCGGAGGAGAAACACGTTGGTGAGGACGACGAGCGCGACGGCGGCAAGGACCACGGCTGCCTCCTCGCTGCGGGCCAGCGACGAGATCCTGCCCGGCGCCAGGACCACAATCGTCACCGCCACCGCCGCGATCACGAGGAGCACGTTGATCCCGGCGATCCTGTGGAGCAGTGGCACGTAGTGCCGTCGCCGCGCGGGCGGCGGCCGCCGCTCGCTGGCCCTCGGCGTCTGGCGAATCCCCGCGCGGCGGTCGGCGAACGAGCTCATCGTTCCGACGCGGCCGGAAGGCCCTCGAGCCGCCTGAGCAGCTCCCACAACCGGGATTCCAGGACGGCCGGCGAGACGCCGAGCGTCCCCGCCACCTCGGCGGGCTCTAGCCCGGCTAGGAGCATCCCGAAGATCGCCTGCTCCTCGTGGTCGAGGCGGCGGCGCAGGCTGTCGGCCAAACGGGGCGGGAGCCGGGGCAGGTCCCGCCGGCCGGCCGCGACGCCGCGAACGGCGCGGCACAGCTCGGCGCCGACCTTGCCCTTGCTGACGATCGCGTCCGCCTCCGCCACCACCGCCGCGGCCGCGAGCACACCGTCCGTGTACGCCGAGTAGATGAGCACCGCGGGGCGCTCGGGGAGGCGCTTGAGTTTTCGGCTCAGCCACAGGCCGTTGCGACCACCCAGCTGGTAGTCGATCACGGCGACGTCGATCGACTCGCGCTCGGCGATCGCGATTCCCTCCTCCGCGGTGGCGACCGCCGCCACTACCTCGAAGTCGGCCTCGTCGGCGAGCAGCTCGCGAAGCCCGGCGCGCACGGCGGCGTGATCGTCGACCACGAGCACCCGGGTGCGGGCGAGCGGATCGTCATGAAATGCGGCCCACTCAGCCGTGGGCGGCGCGGCAACGCTGGTGGTCATGAGTGTTCCTCCTTCGCCAAGGCGCCGCTGTCAGGCGCCGCCGACAAGTTGCTGTACGACCACGATGGCCGAGGAGCCGCCTCGGCGAAATGGGTGCCGGGCCTCATCTTTGGCCGCGCCACCGGCAGCACACGGTTCGCCAGCCACTGGACTGTCGTTCCCTGCAGCGCCGCCGAAACGAGGACGGCGAAGAACACGATGTTGAGCAGCTCGACGCTCCTCGGCACACCGTCGATGACGGCGAACGTCGCGAGAATGACCGGCACCGCGCCGCGCAGCCCGGCCCACGCGAGCACCGTTCGCTCGGGCCACGTGAAGCGCTGTCCGACCGTGGCCACTGCCGTCGCCAGTGGCCGGGCGATCAACGCGGTGATCAGGGCCAGAAGCACGGCCTTGACGGCGATCGGGCCGAACTGGCTCGGAAACACGAGCAGGCCGAGCGCGAAGAACATCCCGATCTCGGCCACCATGGCCAGGCCGCGGTGGAAAGCGACGACCGGCTCTCGGTCCGCGACGGACACGTTCCCCAGCGCGAGCCCGACCAGGTACACGGCGAGGAACCCCGACCCGCCCAGCGTGCCGGCGACGCCGTAAGCCAGCGCGGCCGCGGCGAGCGATCCGACCGGCAGCAGCTCGTTCGGCAGCCGGTGCGCGTGCCTCGCGTAGCGAGCGAGTAGGCCGCCGGCCAGCCCTACTGCGACACCGACCGCAAGCTCGTGGGCGAGGAACCAAACGAGGCTCCAGGCGCTGTAGTGCGGCCGGCTGACCAGGTCGATGGCCACGAGCACGAGCAGCACCGCGACGGGATCGTTGAGCCCGGATTCCCCCTCGAGCGTGCGCCGCAGGCGCGACGGCAGCCGGACACCGCGCAGCAGCGCGAACACCGCCGCCCCGTCGGTCGCGGCGAGGATCGCGCCGAGCAGCAGGCCCCCGCGCATCGAGAAGCCGAACAGCGCGCTCGCGGCGATCCCGACGATCGCCGCCGTGAGCATCGTGCCGACGATCGCGAGCAGGAGCGCCGGACGCAGCACCGGCCGCAGCTCGCTCCAACCGGCGGACAGCCCGCCCTCGAACAGGATTAGGACGAGGGCGATCGTCCCGATCAGCCGCGCGAGCCGGTAGTCGTCGAACGCGATGAAACCGAGGCCGTCGCTGCCCACGAGCATGCCGAGCCCGGCGAACAGGATCAACGCGGGCAGCCGCAGCCGGGCCGCCACGCGGGCGGCCACGACGGCGACGGCGAGCACCCCGCCGACCGCGAGGATGAGCTGCGCGTCGTGAGTCACAACGTCAGCATCGCTCGACCACGGCCGTTCGACCATGGAGTCGGGCATGTATCTGTGGCCGGCCGGCTAAGGCGCCGCCGCAGGCGCCGCCGATAAATCCACTAGGGCTCGATCAGGCCCCGTCGGATGGCATAGCGCGTGAGTTCGACGCGATCGCGCATGCCGAGCTTCTCGAGGATGTTGGCGCGGTGGCGCTCGACGGTCTTCTCGCTGATGATCAGCGTCTCGGCGATCTGCTTGTTCGTGTACCCCTCGGCGACCAGCTTGATCACCTCCTGCTCGCGCGGGGTGAGCGGGTCCTCGCGCACGGGCAGATCCTGTCGAGCGCGCCGCAAGAAGTCCTCGATCAGCGGCGTCATGGCGCCGGGATAGAGGAACTTCTCGCCGCGCATGGCGGCGCGGACCGCCTCGACGAGGTCGCGGTCGGCGACCGTCTTGAGCACATAGCCGGACGCGCCGGCCTTCAGCGCCTCGTACAAGTAGCGCTCGTTCTCGTGCATCGAGAGCATCAGGATCCGCAACTTGGGGCGGTGCCGGTGGAGCTCGCGCGCCGCGTGCAGACCGGTCATGCGCGGCATCGTGATGTCGACTACGGCCAGGTCGACGTCGTCCTCGAGGCCGCGACGCACCGCCTCGATTCCGTCCCCCGCCTCGGCGACGACTTCCATGTCGGGCTGGGCGTCGAGGACCATCCGCAGACCGTGTCTGACTACCGCGTGATCGTCCGCGAGCAAGATCCTCGTCTTCAGCGCATTCATTCCGGGGCCTCGATCGGCACACTGAGGCGCACCTCCGTCCCCGGCCGCGCGTCGCGAACCTCGACGGTGGCGCTGATCAGCCCGGCCCTTTCGCGCATGCCGCGTATTCCGCTGCCGTCGGTCCCGCCGCTCCCGAGCCCCCTGCCTTCGTCACGAACCGTGAGCACGAGCCGGCCGTCGTCGGGCTGCAGCGTCAGCTCGGCGCGATCGCTGCCCGAGTGACGCGCGACGTTGGTCAACGCTTCCTGCGCCACCCGATAGACCACGAGTTCGGCGCTGGCCGAGAGCTCGGGCAGCGGGTCGGCCACCCGGTAGGCGACATCGAGCCCCGACCGCTGGGCGAAGCGGTCACACAGGACGGCGAGCGCGCTCTCCAGACCCAGGTCGTCGAGCGCCTCGGGCCGGAGCTCGATCCCGATCCTCCGCACGTCCTCCAGGCTCGCGCGCACCGAGTCCTGAGCCTCGGTCACCGCCGCGCGCAGCTCCTCGGGCGCGCGAGACTCCACGCGCGAGAGCAGCAGGAGGGCCGCCGTGAGGTCCTGCCCGACCTGGTCGTGCAGCTCCTGGGCGATCCGCAGCCGCTCCGCCTCCTGCCCGGCGAGTACCCGGCCCGTCGCCTCCTTGCGCTCCGCCTGGAGACGCCTGAGCATCTCGTTGAACGTAATGGCCAGCTCGCCTGCCTCGGAGTCCGGCCGCGCCTCGGGGAGCGACGGGACCGGGTCGCTCAGGTCGACCGTTCGCGCCACCGCGGTCAGCCTTTGCAACGGGCGCACCACGCGCCGGAGCAGGAACAGGTTGAGGAGGACGACGAAGATCACCGCGAGGAGCACGGCCAGGCCCTCCTCGTCCACCCGGTAGGACGATTCGTGTCCGGGCACGAGGACGACGATCGTCACGCCGACCGCGACGAGGAGCAGCAGCGCGTTGATCCCGGCGACGCGGTGGAGCAGCGGGAGGTATCGACGTCGACGGTCAGGCACGTGCGGGCGCCCCTCTGCGTTCGTGCTGGGCGTGTCGATGCGGCAAGGTTAGTCTCCGCTGCTTGTCAGAGCTCGGTTCGATCGGCGGCCCCGGCCTTCGCGTTCTGTTCGTCGGGATCAACCCGTCGCTCCGCTCGGAGGAGGCGGGACATCACTTCGCCCGGCCCGGTAACCGGTTCTGGCCGACGCTCCACGCCGCCGGCTTTACGCCGCGCCGGTTGACGCCGGAAGAGGACGCGCTGCTCCCGTCGTTCGGCCTCGGGGTGACGAACATCGTGCCGCGGGCGACGCGGGCGGCGTCCGACTTGAGCGCCGAGGAGCTGCGGGCGGGGGCCGTCGTGCTGGAGCGAACGGTGCGCGAGTGGGCGCCGCGGCTCGTAGCGATGGTGGGGGTGGTCGGATATCGCGTGGCGTTCCTGCGCCCGCGGGCGAAGATGGGCCTGCAGGACGAAGACCTGGGCGGGCGGCCGGTCTGGGTGGTGCCGAACCCGAGTGGGCTGAATGCGCACTACAAGCCGGCCGATTTCGCGCGGCTGTACGCGGAGGCTCGGGTGCACGCCGCGTCACTCGGGTGAATCGCGGCCGATTGTTCACCCTCTCACCGGGGTAGGCACCACGAGTGACACGGAGGGCCACAGCGGTCACCGTGGCGGCGCTCGTCCTGGCCACTTCGGGCGCCGGCGCCGCGCTCGCCGCGACGGGCGTCTATTCAGGTGGCTCACGCAAGGCCACCCGGTACATGGACATCACTATCCAGGTCCTCTCGGGCGGGCGCAGCGCGAATTGGCGCGTCGACGTCTACGGACCATGCACCGAGAACGAGCAGCTTGGGCGGACCGTGGGTACCGACGCGGGCAACACGCCGCCCGACCGCCGGCTCCGGATCCGCGGCGGGCGGTTCACGCTCACCCAGCACGCCACCAGTCCGTTCAGCGGTCTCACCTACTCCTACCGCCTCACCGGTCACGCTGTGAACAGCGGCTTCGTCGGCACCTTCCACTACCAAGAGACCGACCATCACGGTTACAGCTGTGATGTGCCGCTGCTCCATTGGAGCGCGCGGCACACCGCTTCTACGTTTCCGTGATCCCCGTTGCGTTGATCAGACGGCGAGCGTTGCCGTCTGAAAGTAATGGCCTTGATCGAGGTCCGCGATCAGTTCGATGTGGACCGGGTTCCATCCCAGCCGCTCCCGGGTGAGCACGCTCGACGCCGGGGCGTCGACCCCAAAGAAGGCGCCCATCCAGCCGAAGTGCTCGGCCGCGTCCTCCGGAGCGATCGACACGACGGGTAGCTCGAGATGCCGGCCGATGACCTCGGCGATCTCGCGCGTCGGCACGCCCTCGTCGGCGACGGCGTGGAACACCGAGCCGCCGGGACCCTGCTCCAGCGCCAGGCGGTACAGAGTGGCGGCATCGAGCCGGTGCACCGCGGGCCAGCGATTGGCCCCCTCGCCGATGTAACCGGACACGCCCTTGTTCCGGGCGATCTCGATCAGGAACGGGACGAACCCGTGATCACCCTCGCCGTGGACCGACGCGCCGGGCCGCACGATCGACGTGCGGACGCCGCGCTCGGCCATGTCCTTGACCACCTGTTCGGTTCCGAGCCGGGCGTGGCCGCCCGAATCGGCAACGTCATCTTCGGTCACCACGTGACCGGGCCGGATCAACGCCGTCCCCGAAGTCGTGACAAACGGCCGACCGCTGCCCTCGAGGGTGGCCCCCAAGACCTCGACGGCGGCCAGATCGGTCTGCGCCGCGCTCTGCATCCGCGAAAAATCGTGGATGTAGGCGGTGTGAATGACCCCGTCCGCCGCGGCGGCGGCGCTGCGCAGGCTGTCGAGGTCGTCGAGGGAGCCGCGGTGGACCTCGGCTCCGGCCGCCTCGAGCGCCGCGGCGGCCTCGTCGGACCGGGCGAGCCCGACGGCTTGATGTCCGGCGCTCAGCAGCTCTTGGACGACGGCGGATCCGATGAATCCGGTCGCGCCGGTGATGAATACGCGCATGAGAAAACCTCCGTACTTGAACTGAACTGGAATTGATGTCAGTCGCTGTCATGAATGTACCACAGGATGTCAGTGGCTGACATCAACTACGATTGAGACATGGTTCGATGGGAGCCCAACCCGCGCGGCCGACTTCAGGAGGCGGCCCTCGCGCTCTACGGTGAGCGCGGCTTCGAGAACACCACCGTGGCCGAGATCGCCGAGCGGGCCGGTTTGACCGAGCGAACGTTCTTCCGCCACTTCGCCGACAAGCGCGAGGTTCTCTTCGACGGCGCGGACGCGTTCACGGAAGCGTTAGTCGGCACGGTGCGGAATGCGCCCGCGGACGTGGCGCCGATCGACGCCGTCACCGCGGCCCTCGAAGCCGCCGCTGCTCTGCTCGCGGATCGCAAGTTCGCTCGCCAACGCCAGGTCGTCATCGCGGCCAGCCCCGAGCTGCAGGAACGTGAGCTGAGCAAGTTCGCGTCGCTGTCCACGGCGCTCGCCGACGCCCTGCGGCAGCGCGGCCTCGCCGAGCCGGCGGCGACCCTCACCGCAGAGCTGGCGATCGCCGTGTTCCGAGTCGCGTTCGAGCGCTGGATCGAGGGGAGCGAGGACCAGGACTTCCCGCAGCTCATTCGCGAGTCGCTCGACCAGCTGCGTGCGGTCACCGCCGGCGCATGATTCGCACCCGGGACGACATCACGCTCGAGCTCGTGCACGCCGTCGCGTGGCATGGGGCGAGACTCGCGATCGCACCGGAGGCGCTGGAGAGGATGGATCGCTGCCACGAGTCGTTCGAGGCGTTGGTGTCCGACCGCGTCGGCGCGGATCCGCAAGCGCTCATCTACGGGGTGACCTCGGCGCCCGGCGACGCCGCGGCGGCGGCCCTCACCGAGGAGACGCGCGCGCTGCGTCCGGATCAGCTCTGGACGGCGATGTCCTTCGGCGAGCCGTTGCCCGATCGCGTCGTGCGGGCGATCCTGGTGGCGCGACTCGCGAACTTCGTGGAAGGGCATGCCGCGGTGCGCGGACTTCTCGCCCGGGCCGTAGCCGACATGCTCGCCGAGCCGGCGTTGCCGGTGGTGCCGTCACAGTCCAACGGCGGCTCCGGCGAGATCCTCGCGCTGGGGAGCCTGTTCTACGGCCTGAGCACACGGATGGCACTCGGGCCGAAGGAGCGCATGGCGCTGATCAACGGCTCGCCGTGCGCGGCGGCGCTGGTGACCGACGTTGCCCTGGCCGGGAGCCGTCGACTCGGCCTGGTCGAGCCGGTGTTCGCGCTCGTGGCCGAAGTGTGCGACGCACCCGATGAGCATTTCGCGCCCGAGCTGGCCGAACTGTGGGGAGACGAGTACGAAGCGCTCGCGCTGGGCTCGCTGCGTGCGCTGCTCGACGGAAGCAGTCGCGTGCGCCAGCGGCATCAGGCCTCCGTCTCGGTCCGGATCCTGCCCCGCATCCTCGGCGCGCTACGACGCGCGCAGGCCGCGGCCGAGCTCGCCGCGACCATTTCGCTCAGCTCGGTCACCGACAACCCCGTGTATCTGCCGCCCGACAAAGAGCGTCCCGTCGGCGCGGTCTACTCCAATGGCGGCTACCACGACGCCCGGGCCACCCAGGCCATCGACGCCCTGGCCGCCGCGCACGCCGACCTCTGCCAGCTCGCGCAGCGCCTGACCGACCACCTGTTCCAGAACCCGGTCACCGCGGCGCTCATCGCCAACGACGAGTGGTCGGTGAAGCCGTTGCACATGGTGCAGAACGGGTGGGCCGAGGAGGCGCGCGCGATCGCCTCTCCTACGCTTCTCTCGCTCGGCGGCTTTGGCCAGAACGACGTCCCCGCGATGAGCTTCCTCGCCTGGCGCAAGGCGTCTGCCATTGGCGGCTGCCTCGACGCCGCCCTCGCAGTGCTCGCCGCGCTCGCATCGCAGGCGCTCCACGTCGCCGGGCACCAACCACCACCGAACCTTCGCTCGCTCGTCGATGAGGTCCGCGCGGTCTTCCCGCCGGTGACCGAGCCGCGCGCCCTCGGCGCGGACTGCCAGCGACTCACCGAAGCGTTCGCCCGTCGAGTTTTCGACTGACGCGTCACCCAGACTCATCAGGCACGACTTATCAGGCTAGACTGATAAGTCGTGCCCGTAAGTTCGGCATCCCCCACCGCCGACCAGGACGCCGCCGAGCTCCGCGCCGCCCTGGGCGTCCTGTTCCGCCGCCTCCGCCAGACACGGGTCGAGGGCGACCTGACCCTGCCGGAGAGCTCTGCGCTGAGCCGTCTGGACCACCACGGCCCGACCACGGCGGCACAGCTCGCCAGGCTCGAGCAGGTCAGCCCGCAGTCGGTCGGCGTGACTCTCCAGTCGCTCGAGGCGCGCGGTCTCATCGAGCGTGCCCCCGACCCCCACGACGGTCGCCGGGTCATTCTGTCGGCGACCGAGGCCGGTGACGCGACGCTGCGGAGCAAGCGAACCGCGCGGACCGAGCAGTTGAGCCGGGCGCTGGCCGCCTTGAGCGAACATGAGCGGGCCCAGTTGATGGCCGCGCTGCCGGCGCTCCGGCGCCTCTCCGAGGCGCTGTGAGGTTGGCGCCCGCTCGTCGGACGGCGACCCCGGCGGGCTCGGCTGACGATGGCTACAAGTGGGTCGCGCTGGCCAACACGACGGCCGCCGTGTTCATGAGCCAGCTCGACGGGTCGATCGTGCTGATCGCCCTTCCGGCCATCTTCATCGGAATCCACCTCGACCCGCTGCTCCCGCGCAACATCGGCTACCTGCTGTGGATGATCATGGGCTACCGGCTCGTCCAGGCCGTCCTCGTCGTCACGGTCGGGCGACTCGGCGACATGTTCGGCCGGGTGCGGATCTACAACGCCGGCTTCGCGGTGTTCACGGTCGCATCCGTGATGCTGTCGTTCGACCCGTTCACGGGCGCCCACGGCGCGCTCTGGTTGATCGGCTGGCGCTTCCCGCAGGCGGTCGGCGGCTCGATGCTGACCGCCAACTCCGCGGCGATCCTGGTCGACGCGTTCCCGACCGAGCAGCGCGGGTTCGCCCTCGGCACCAATCAGGTCGCGGGGCTGGCCGGAATGTTCATCGGACTCGTTGCCGGCGGCCTCCTGGCCTCGCTCGACTGGCGCGCGGTGTTCTGGGTCAACGTCCCGGTCGGGATCTACGGCACCCTCTGGGCCTATCTCAAGCTGCGCGAGACCGGCCAGCGCCACCGCAGCTCGATCGACTGGTGGGGCAACGTCACCTTCGCGGTCGGCCTGTCGGCCATCCTCATCGCCTCGACCTACGGGATCCAGCCATACGGAGGCCACACGATGGGCTGGACGAATCCATGGGTGATCTCGGGGCTCGCTGGGGGCGCCGGGCTGTTGATCGCCTTCGTCTTGATCGAGCGTCGGGTCACGGCGCCGATGGTCAACCTGAACCTGTTCAAGCTGCGCGCGTTCACGGCCGGCAACATCGCCGGCTTCGCGATGTCGCTGGCGCGCGGCGGTCTCCAGTTCATGCTCGTCATCTGGCTACAGGGGATCTGGCTGCCGCTCCACGGCTACAGCTTCAGCCAGACGCCGCTGTGGGCGGGCATCTACATGCTCCCCCTCACCGTGGGGTTCCTGATCGCGGGGCCGATATCGGGGACGCTGTCGGATCGGATCGGCTCCCGCGGGCTCGCCACCGCCGGCGCGGCGATCACGGGCCTCGCGTTCATCGGGCTGATGCTCCTGCCGGTCGACTTCCCCTACGCGGTGTTCGCGTTGCTGCTGGCGCTGATCGGCGCCGCCACCGGCATGTTCGCCTCTCCGAACTCTTCCTCGATCATGGGCAGCGTTCCCCCGTCCGAGCGCGGCGTCGCCTCGGGCATGCGCGCCACTTTCCAGAACTCGGGGACCGCGATCTCGATCGGCATCTTCTTCACGCTCGTCATCGCCGGCGTCGCGGGCAGCCTGCCCGGGGCGCTCAACGCCGGGCTGATCCATGACGGCGTGCCGGCCGCGGTCGCGCACCAGCTCGCCAGTCTGCCGCCGGTCTCGAGCCTGTTCGGCGCGCTGCTCGGGATCAACCCGCTCGAGCATCTGCTGAGCACGCATGGCGCGCTCCACTACCTCTCCGAAGCCGGTCGCCGGACGCTGACCGGCCGCGCCTACTTCCCCCACCTGATCTCGACCCCGTTCCACGACGGCCTCGTCGTCGTGTTCGCGACGTCGGCCGCGCTGTCAGGAGTCGCGGCAGTCGCCTCGCTGCTGCGCGGCGGGCGCACAACCAAGGCGCCGCCGTCAGGCGCCGCCGACAAAGCCCGGTTCACCACGACATCAAAGGAGCCACTCCATGAGCACCGAAACACACGCCCCGATCGATCCGGCCAAGACCGCGCTGCTGATCATGGACTACCAGAACGGGATCTTCGAGCGCGTCGAGAACGGTGACGCGCTGGTGGCCGGCGCCAGGCAGGCGATCGATCTGATCCGCGAGCATGGCGGGACGATCGGCTACGTCCGCGTGGGCTTCGCCGACGGCGAGGCGCCGAGCGGCACGATGGGCCGGCGAATCGGTCGCGAGGCCGCTCTGACGATGTTCCACGCCGACTCGCCCGCCACGCAGGTCCACGATGAGATCGCCCCGCAGGACGGTGACATCGTCGTGCGCAAGACCAGGGTGGGACCGTTCGGCACCACCGACCTGCACGAGCAGCTCCAGGCGAAGGGGATCGACACGCTGATCCTGGCCGGCATCTCGACGAGTGGCGTCGTCCTTTCGGCCGTGCGCGACGCGCACGACCGCGACTACCGGGTAATCGTCCTCTCGGATCTGTGCGCGGATCCCGAGGCCGACGTCCACGCGTTCCTGACCGAGCGGATCTTCCCGCGCCAGGCCGAGGTGATCACGAGCGACAAGCTGCACGAGCACTTGACTTTTTAGTCTAGAAACTTTAGAATCTCGTCTCCAACGTCGACGAAGTGGAGCACGATGACCGGTTTTGAACTGACGGCCCCCGACCAGCCGGACCGAGGCAACATCGCCGAGGCGCTCGAGCGCAACCGGGCATTCGCCGCCGCCGGCGGCCACGAGGGCGCGGTCGTCTTCCCCAGCCTCGCCCTGTTCGTGATCACCTGCTGTGACCCGCGCGTAGATCCCGCGCACTTCCTCGGCGTCGGCCTAAGCGATGCCGTGGTCGTCCGGAACGTCGGCGGCCGCGTCACCCCCGAGGTGATCAACGACGTCGCCTTCATCGGCCAAATCGCCGAGAACGTCCTCCCCGACGGCCCGCTGTTCGAGGTCGCCGTCATCCATCACACCCAGTGCGGAACCGGCGCGTTCGCCGACGACACCTTCCGCCGACGCTATGCCGAGCGGATCGGCATCGAGGAGTCGACCCTGCGCGACCACGCCGTCCTCGACCCAGCCGCGACCGTCGCCCACGATGTGGAGCTCCTGCGCGCGGCAGGGTCGATCTCCTCGCGCGTCGCCGTGTCAGGCCACGTCTACGACGTCGTCACCGGCCTGGTCGAGACCGTCGTTGCGGCCTGACGGGCCTCTCACGCCGGCAGGTAGCGCCGGGCCGTGACGTACTCATCCCCGAAGGCAGCCAGGGCGATGATGTGCACGACGCTCGCCGAATTGGGCGCCTCGATGATCTGCCCGCCGCCTATGTACATGCCGACGTGGGTTACCTCGCGCGACGGCGGATCGGTGGCGAAGAAGACGAGGTCACCGGGCTCGAGCCCGTCCCGCGACACCGCCCGCCCGCCGAGCGCCTGCGCGTCGGCATCACGCGGGATGACGATGCCGTTCACGCGGTAGATCAGGTTGACCAGCCCGGAACAGTCAAAGCCGAACGATGACGTTCCGCCCCACAGGTAATGCACGCCGAGGAACAGCCTCGCGGTCGACACCAGCTGCTGAGGAGTGGGGGCCGGGATCGCGGCGGACGAGCTGTACACGTGAGCGTCCGGGCCGGGCAGCAGTCCGGTCTGGCCACCGGGCGTCGCGACCCGCACCTGGTTGTTCGAGACACCGAGCACGGGAAGGCGCGTCCCGAAGCTCAGATCGAGGTGGCGCGGCGCGCCGCGCAGCGGCGCCGTCGGCGCGGTCACCTCGGCGATCGGGCCCGAGAGCAGGCCCGCGAAGCTTGCCTTCGAGGTGAGCTGCCTGGTCGGAACCCAGCCGGGATAGCCGAGGCGATTGATCGGAGTGGGCTGATCGACGACCGCGACCCGGGTCCACGCGCCGCGCGTCGCGAGGACACGCACGGGTTCGCCGAACAGCGCCTGCGTTTCGATCCGGCCGTCGAGCCCGAGTCGCGCCGCCGTATCGAGGACGCGGCTCCACGCGCTCATGTTCACGGGATTTCCCAACGCGGGACGGTCGATCGGGCGCGGCGCCGACGGACTCGCCCACACCGTCGCCACCGAGACGTCGACGTAGCGCGTGGCGGCCGACGCCGACGCCGACGCGGGCCTGGCCTCCGCCGCCGCGGCCGCGGCCGCGGCCGCGCGGGCGTGCCTTACCGGCGGGCGTCTCAGCTGAGCGTCGGTGCCGATCTCGATCACGGGGTGAGCGGAGGGCTTGAGCCAACGGAGCACATCGAGCAGCTGCCACTCGTGCAGGGCCACGCATCCCTCGGTCGCGCCACCGACCCAGTTGTGCAGGAAGATCCCCGACCCGAGCGCGTGCGCGCCGCCCCGGACCGGGTTCGTGTTGAACTGGACGACCGCGAAATACGGGTACGCGACGGTCTCGGTCCACAAGGGCTCGGACCACGCGGCAAACCCCGGGGTCACTCCGCACGACACGTGGACGAACCGGTTGTACTGCGGCGAGTACGGGTCCTCGTCCCACCAGTCACCACACACCAACCGGTGATAGGCGTAGTGAAGGCCGCCGGGCTTCGGCTCGTACCCGTACATCGTGCCGCCGATGCCGAACACGCCGACCGGAGTGGCGTGGTCGCCCTCTCGACGGGCGCCGGCGGGCAGCAGGTGACCCGAGCCGGTCTCGGCCTGCCAGGGGCCGAACACTTCTCGCCAGGGTGAAGTGCGGTTGGCGCGCTCGTAGGCGCGGAACGTCGCGAGGTACGCGGGCGGGTCGTCGGTCGGGCTCGACACCACGATCAGCTGATTGGCGCCGGCGGGAATGGTCATGGCCGCCGACGCCGACGTCGCGCCGACGCTCATCGCCGCGGCGAGCGCGGCGAGCGCGGCCACGCCGGCTAGGCAGGCCAGGATCGAGCGGCTCATCTCCGCGCCGCGCGCTCGAACATCTCCGCCGCGGCCTCGTGAAAGCCCGACGGAAGTCCCGCTTCGGCGAACGTCGACGCGATCTCGTGCATCTCCCCCACCCACCGCCATCCTTTCGCAGCCGCCGATTCCGAGGCTGCTTCCCAGCGCGCAGCGAGCTGAGGCTGCGAGCGCGTCCACTCCGCCCGCAGCGCCTCCTCGACCCCGGTCGCGCGAGCACTGTCGAGCGCGGCGAGCAGCAGCGCGGCGGAGCCCTTGGTCCATGCCGCGTAGGCCATCTTCAGCGCCGACGCCGCCACCGGCGATCCGCCGAGCACGACCGGCTCGAGGCGGGTCCCCGTGAACAGCAGTGACGCCTCCATCGCGTGCGGCCCGGACAGGTAGAGCCGTGTGGTGCCCTCGCGGTCCGGCGGGGGACCGACGATGCCGCCGTCGACCCAGCGATCGCCGATCAGCTCCCCGATCAGTCGCGCCGTCGCCGGGGAGACCGCGTTGGCGTCGATCACCAACGCCGGTGTGCCCTGCAGCGACCGCGCCACGTCGAGCGCCGCGTGCGGTGGGCATACGGACAGGATCACCTCGGCCTCGTCGAAGCCGTCCGCGCTCGTAAGCCCCGCCGCGGCGGCGCGCCGCGCGGTCTCCTCGCTGCGTCCCTGGGGACGCCAGAGCACCTCGTGGCCCTGCTCGACGAGCAGGCCCCCAATCGCCGCTCCCATCTCGCCGGGATGCAGCAGGCCGACACGCACCGCCCCATCATGGCAAACGGTCAGCACCGCCTGAGCCGCACTAGCCTTCGCGAGGATGCCGTTCAACCGTCAAGACATTCGAGAGTCGATCGAGCGCGCGGGTGACGAGCAGTGGGAGACCCTCGTCCGCCACCACACCGAGGCCTATCCCGAGAGCAATCCCACACCCGGTGACGTCTGCCGCGCGGAGGCTCAGCGCTTGAATGATCTGGGTTTGGGCGATGATCCGAATCTGGAACTGATCGAGAGCCGTGTTGAGGAGGTCCCGCCGGCGGTCCGCCTCACCCACGTGTTCGAGGACCGCGAGAAGGGCACCCGGTTCGAGACCGATCCGTTCACCGGGTACGCGTGAGATCGGCCTGCGCGGCCGGCCCGCGCGGCCTCCGATAGCTCCTATAGGGTTTTGCCCGTGAAGCTGACCCGCGTCCTGATCATGCTGCTCGTCGTGGCCGGGATGGCGCCCGCGGTGGCGCTCGCCCATCGCCACGCGACTAAGTCAGAGCGAGAGGCGATCCTCGCCGACGTCCTCAAGCAGGACCAACTGTCTCCGGCCCAGGCCCTTTGCCAGGTGGTGACGATCTCGACGGTCAACCAGCGCTATGCCGCCGTCACCTGGCCGCGCAGACTCTCGAAGTCCTGCCAGAAGGTCGCGGCCAACGGCGTGATCATCGAGCACCGGACGGCCGCGGGCTGGCGGTTCGTGACGGTCGGGAGCAGCTTCCGCTGCCCGATCAAGCACGTCCCAGCCGCGGTCGCGCGCGACCTCGGCGTCTGCCGCTAGCCCGCGCCGGCGCATCCCCTCGCGCGCTCCCGGGGCATGCGTAGCTCGACACCTGGGCGAAGATCCCGAGATCGTGACGAGCTACGCATGCGTGACAGGCCTAAGACGTCACGGCGACCGGAGTCGGGCTGTTGTGACGAGTTAGGCATGGCCGGCCTTCACACAGGCCAATCCGCGCCTCCTGCGTCGTGCCTAACCTGCCATTCCGCGCCACCAGACGCGCCTGTGGCATCTCGTGCACGTGGTGCATGCACAACCTGCCACGGCCTCCGGAGCTGCGACGAAATGGCAGCTTGTGCAGGTGGGTCCGGCCCGGCGACGCCCGAATGGCCGTCTACTCCGATTTCGGGAGCGGGACGGTGTGAATCAGGGCGATCTTCCAGTCATCCGCCTCGCGCCGGAACAGGATCGAGGTCGGCGCTGAGATCTCCTGACGCTCGTCATCGAGCGTGTAGGTCTGCTCGAGCACGAACGTGATCAGTCCCACATCGCCCCAGACGGCCTCGCGAGGATCGCTCATGCGCGATTGCACGTCCGAGACGCTGTCCTTGAGGTCGGCGAAGTACGCCTCGATCGCCGCTCGTCCTCGCGTCCATCCGCGCGTGATCTCGTCCACGCTCTGAGCGTCCTCGGCGAGGGTCGCGCCAAGGCCATCGATGTCCATCGCATCGAGCAGCTCGAGGACTCGCTCGACCCGCTCCTCCAGTGACACGTCCACGCGATCCCCCTGTGGTTGAGTTGATTGACTCAACGTTATTCGCCAGGCGCCTGCGTGTTCAAGCCAGGGGGCACTTACGGCGACGCATCGCAATAACGCTCTCATTCGATCGCGGAGCGACGACCGGGCGCGATACTGCGCCTCATGCCAGGCCGGCGCCGCGACGTGCACGTGACAGTGCTCCAAGCTCCCAGCCGGCTTTCGGACATCCTGGCGCTGGATACGAGGACGGTGATCGTGATCGTGGCCATCGCGGTGGCGCTCACTGCCTTGATCGCGAACGCCTTCATGGGTGCCCGCGGCAGTGGACGAGCCGCCGGAACGACCGCTCACGCACACTCGCCCCGCCCCCCGCGCCCCGCGCTTACGCCGGCACCGCCACCGGGGTGAGCGTGCGCGTCCCGTCACCCCCGAGGGCGACCGCCGCCTTGGCCGTCACCAGGTGATAGAGGATCAGTAGCTGCACGAGCGCCAGCGACTCGGACCGATGCAGGTCGGTGCCGATCGTAAACTCGCCGAGGCGGCGCGTGCGCAGGTGGGTGGCGAAGTGCATCCGCGTCCAGATCGTCTCCTCGATCGCCTCCGCGTGATCGGGATCCATCCGGCCGGGGATCCGCAGGACGCGCTCGTCGCCGCGCTCGACGAGCGTCAATCCGTCCGGCTTGCCGTTGATGAACGGTGAGAGATCCGGGTGGGGCAAGCCGTCGCAGAGAGTGAGCTCGGCCTGCAGATGCGTCTGATCCTCCGCCGACTCCGCCGCCGACGGCATGAACGACACGAGCATGTCCGCGTAGCGGCGCTGAGGACGGATGAACGCCTCCGAGTCGGCTTCGCGACGATCGAGCTCGGCGAGGACCTCGTCCGTCGTGTACCCGCGGCGTGAGCAGTCGCGCTGCACCTTCCACCGCCGGCGGAGCTCCTCGGGCGGATTGAGGAACACGCGCACGTCATACACGTCCCGCATGGCCGGCAGGTGATAGCCGAGCAGCCCCTCGATGACGGTGAACCGCTCGGGCTGGACGTACACCGGCGGCCCGAACGTGCCGTCCTGGTGGCGGTAGACGGGCTTGAGAATCGCCTCGCCGCGGCGGAGGTGCGCGAGGTGCTGGGCGATGACGTCGAGGTAGTTGCAGTCGGGATGGAGCGGCGTGAGCCCGACCTCGGCCCGCTGCTTGCGGTCGTAGCGGTGGTAGTCATCCGTGCAAATGTGCGCGACGTGCTCCTCGCCGAGCACGCGCACGAGGCCGCGCGTGATCGTCGTCTTGCCGGCGGCGGAGTCGCCGACGACGCCGAGGATGACGGGCCGTGCGGTCCGCCGCTGGCTTGGCGTCGGCGCCGTCACGCCGCTCGCCGCTCCCGCTCCCGCTCCGGTTCCCGTTCCCGCTCCGGTTCCCGTTCCCGTTCCGGTTCCGATTTCCGCCCGACGTCGTCATCGAACACGCTGCTCTTGAGGATGTCCTGCGCCTCGATCTCCCGGAGCATCTCCACCGTCGGCTCCGCGCCGGAGCGGACCGCCTCATAGACGCGGTTGGCGTGGCGCAGCCGGGCCCGCTCGATCCCGTTGCGCACGCTGCGAGCGTGGGCGAAGCGCGGACGGCCCATGCGCCGGACGATGTACTGGCGGAACGCCTGCTCGGCATCCGGCGACAGGGCATAGTTCTCCGCCGACAGCATGAGCTGTCCGATCCTGAGCAGCTCGTCGGCGGTGTAGTCGGGAAAGTCGATGTGGTGGGCCACGCGCGAGGACATCCCGGGGTTGAGCCGGAAGAACTCGTCCATGCGGTCCTGGTAGCCCGCGAGCACGACGACCAACCGGTCACGCTCGTTCTCCATCACCTGGAGGAGTATCTCGATCGACTCCACCCCGTAGTCGCGCTCGTTCTCGGGGCGGTACAGGTAGTAGGCCTCGTCGATGAACAGCACGCCGCCGTAGGCGCGCTTGAGCACCTCCTTGGTCTTGGGCGCGGTGTGGCCGACGTACTGTCCGACGAGGTCGTCCCGCGTCACCGCCACGACGTGGTTGCGTTCGATGTAGCCGAGCCGGTGGAGGATGTCGGCCATCCGCATCGCCACCGTCGTCTTGCCGGTGCCGGGATTACCGGTGAAGCTCATATGGAGCGTCGGCCGCCCGGCCGACAGACCGGCGTGGCGCCGGAGCCGGTCGATCACGAGCAGCGCCGAGATCTCCCTGATCCGCGTCTTCACGGGTCGGAGCGCCACCAGGTCACGGTCGAGCTCGTCGAGGACCGCCTCGATGTTCGCCTCCCGCACGACGGCGGCGATGTCCTGGGAATCGGCGGCAACGCCCGCCACGACGCTCATCACGCTGACCCGTTTAGATAGCGGCTCCCGACCGGGCGATCGGCCGCGTACGGATGCAGCGCGTAGCGCATCACGCGGTCGTGAGCGTCGGTGCGCTCGAGCCGGAACCCGGGCTCGTGGGCCGGTCGATTGACGATGAAGCTGAGCGCGGTCGTCTGCCGCCCGTACGACGCGTCGTACGCGATCACCTTGATGTAGTGCTGCGGGTGGGCCTCACGGCACGCGCGCACGTCGCGCATGACCATCTCGACGTCGTCCACGGCGAGATCGAACATCGGCAGCCCCCACATCTCCCAATACGGACTGCGTGGGTGGGGGTCGTCTGTGTACTCCAGCGAAATCGCCCAGCCGTGACCGAGGGAATACACGATCTGCGCTGCGATCTGCTCGTCGGTCAGGTCAGGCAGGAACGAGAACGTTCCCTGGGTGATGCGCATGGTCGCTCTCCCCTGTTCAGGTCAGCGTGGGTGTGAGGACGTAGTCCGGCGTGTCGGTGGATTGGAAGTCGAAGGTGACGTCCTTCCACACCTGGAGGGCAGCGTTCAGCTCGGGACACCCCTTGGCGGCCTTCTCCAGAATGTCCGGTCCCTCCTGGAAGAAGTCCCGGCCCTCGTTGCGCGCCTGGATCATCGCTTCGACGGCGACGCGATTGGCGGTGGCGCCGGCACCGACGCCCATCGGATGGCCGATCGTCCCGCCCCCGAATTGGAGGATCACGTCCTCGCCGAGGTAGCGCAGCAGCTGGTGCATCTGGCCCGCGTGGATGCCACCCGACGCCACCGGCATCACCGCGGGCAGCGATGCCCAATCCTGGTCGAAGAAGATCCCGTTCTGCGGGTTCTCCGGGACGTGATTCAGACGCAGCGTGTCGTAGTAACCCTCGATCATCGACGGGTCACCCTCGAGCTTTCCGACGACCGTCCCGGCGTGCAGATGGTCGACCCCGAGCAGGCGGCACCACTTGGCGATCACGCGGAACGACACGCCGTGGCTCTTCTGACGCGTGTACGTTCCGTGACCCGCGCGGTGCAGGTGAAGGATCATCCCGTTGCGCCGCGCCCACTTCGACATCGACTGCATCGCGGTGTAGCCGACCGTCAGGTCCATCATGATGATGACGCTCCCGATCTCCTTGGCGAACTCGGCGCGTTCGTACATGTCCTCCATCGTCGCCGCGGTCACGTTCATGTAATGACCCTTGACCTCGCCCGTCGCGCCGCTGGCCCGATTCACCCCTTCGATCGCGTACAGGTAACGATCGCGCCAGCGCATGAACGGCTGCGAGTTGATGTTCTCGTCGTCCTTGGTGAAGTCGAGGCCGCCGCGCAGCGCCTCGAACACGACGCGCCCGTAGTTCCTGGCCGACAGGCCGAGCTTCGGCTTGACGGTGGCGCCGAGGAGCGGCCGCCCGTATTTGTCCAGATATTCCCGCTCCATCACGATGCCGTGCGGCGGGCCCTGGAAGGTCTTCACGTATTGCGTCGGGATCCGCAGGTCCTCGAGCCGAAGCGCCTTGAGGGCCTTGAATCCGAACACGTTGCCGATGATCGAGCTCGTCATGTTCGCGATCGATCCTTCCTCGAACAGGTCGAGGTCGTAGGCGATCTTCGCGATGTACTCACCCTCGCGCCCCGGCACCGGAGCGACTTCGTACGCCTTGGCCTGGTAGTGCTCGTGCGCGGTCAGGCGGTCGGTCCAGACCACGGTCCACGTCGCGGTCGACGATTCACCCGCCACCGCGGCGGCCGCCTCCACCTCGTCGACGCCGGGTTGCGGGGTGATCCGAAATGCCGCCAGGACGTCCGTGTCCTTCGGGACGTAGTCGGCGTCGTAGTAACCCATCTCGGCGTACGGCGTGACGCCGGACGCCCAGCGGTCCTTCTTGGAGTCAGGGGCTGGAATGGGGGAATTGTCGGCCGCGCCTGACGGCGGCGCCTTGAGGATCGCCATTCATTTGACCTTTCGCTCGATGGCGGTAGGGTAGGCCCGACGATGCATAAAGATCAAATTCTGATTTGTCGTATCT
>DATBYI010000278.1:0-4671 GCA_036513815.1 Solirubrobacteraceae bacterium | reverse complement strand
CGGTTGGTGACCGGCTGATGCCCGACGTCTTCGTGTCGTACTCGCGCCGGGATAACGAGTTCGTGCAGCGCTTGACGAACGATCTGCGGGAGCGTGGCAAGGACGTATGGCTCGATGTCGAGGGCATCCGCGATGCCGAGGTGTTCCCGCAGGCGCTCCGGCGGGCGATCGAGAGCAGCGACGCTTTCCTGTTCGTCATCAGCCCGGACTCGGTGCGGTCTCCGTTCTGCGAGCAGGAGGTCGCCCACGCGTCCGAACTGAACAAAAGGATCGTCCCGCTCGCCCTACGCACCGTCCCCGACGAAGCGATTCCGAGGGAGATCAGGTTCCGTAATTGGATCCCGGTCGGAGAGGAGACGGGCGCCGACCGTGTCATATCGGCGATCGACACCGATCTGGATTGGGAGCAGCAGCACACCCGCTTGACCGTCAAGGCGCTGGAGTGGGATGCCTCCAGTCGCGACCGCAGCTTTCTCCTGCGCGGCTCGGATCTCCGGGCAGCTGAGCAGTGGCTCGCTGCCGGCGCCGGCAAGGATCCCGGGCCGACGGCGCTGGAGCAGGAGTATCTGCTGGCCGGACGGCAGGCAGCGAGCCGCCGGCAGCGCACGCTGGTTGGCGGCAGTTTGGCGGTGGCCGCGGTGGCGGTCGGTCTGCTCATCTTCGCCCTCATTTCCCGCGGGCAGGCGGTCGGTGCCGAGACGAGTGCGAAGTCGCAGGCGCTCGCGGCCGAGAGCGAGGTCCAGCAGGCGGTCGACCCCGAACGGGCTGTGCTGCTGGCGATGGCCGCCGTTCGCAAGGAGGTCTCCTACGGGACGACCGGCACGATGTTCGCCCTGCGAGCCGCCATCGACGCCTCGCCGATCCGGTACCGCCTTCCCGCGGTGGGGACCCAGACATGCGACGGTCCGGGGTTGAGCTACGACCCGGCCCCCCGGAGCAACATCCTGGTCGAGGGGCTATGCAACAGCGAGCTGGTATTCGCCAACGCCACCACGGGCCGCGCGGAGCGCACCGTTCGCCTCCCGGGTGCATCGGCCGTCGACCTCCAGTACGCCGTGAGTGGATCCGCTCTCATCGTTGCCACCGGCGCTCGGTTGCTGGCGCTCGACCCGCTCACGGGCGCCGTCAGCCGGCGTAGCCCGATCGTCGCCGGCTTCCAGGCCCTCACCGTCGACCCGCACAGCCAGGTCGTCGCGATCCTGGCACACGACGCGCTCGACTTCTGGAACCTGCGAACCGGTCAGCTCACGGTGACGCGGCCGAGCCAGCTGGTGAGCATTCCGGGGCAGATCACCGGCTTCACATACAGCCCGAACGGACGCGAGCTCGCCATCACCTACTCGGCGGGTCCAAACGTCAACGAACCCGGCCTGGTGCTCTACGACGTCGCCGGACGGCGGATCACCGGCTCCGAGCCGACCGAAGCCGATGCCGTGGCCTTCTCACCCAACGGCAGGGAGCTGGCGGTCGGCGAGTCTCCTGACTGCTGCGGCACGATCGTGATGCTCGATGCCCGCACGCTGAAGCCGGTGAACGGCTTCACCCCGGTGACCGAAGCCGACGTGGGGGTTGACGCGGTCGCGTTCAGCCCCGACGGCAGTCAGCTCGCCTACGGGTTCCACGACGGCACCGCGGGGCTCATCTCCGCGACCACCGGTCAGACGATCGCGTCCTATCTCGGCGACAGCGCCGCGATCGACGCGGTCACCTTCAGTCCGGACGGCGGGCTGGTGGCGACCGGATCGGCGGACGGAACCACTCGGGCGTGGCACGCCGGGGGGCTGGCCCTCCGCACGCTGAGCGCCTCCATGACAAACGGCTGGATGTCGAGCGGGGCGGCTGGCTTCGTGACGCTCGGAAATCCCGGCTCGGAGCCCGGGCAGGGCGTCGTCGTCCAGCGGTGGAGCCCGGACGGGAGGCCGGCCGACCGGCCGCTCGTCCTGTCGGCCAACCCGGACGTCGACGCCGCGTTCCTCAGCGCGGATGGCCAATTCGCCGGCGAGATTCCCAATCCCTCTGGGGGCGCGCTGCAGGAAACCCTCCGGATCTGGAACGTCGCGCAAGGCCAGCTCGTGCGCACGGTGCCGCTGCCGATGGTGCCGACCGAATACGAACCTGTGGTGAGCGACGACGGCACGCTGGTCGGCATGAACGTGCAGCCGCCGGCCACCGGACCGGTGACCAAGTACGACCTCGTGCTGCTCGACGCGCGCACCGGGCGCTCGCGTACGTTGGCGCAGACGACATGCTCTGGGGGCTGGACCGGATTCGCCTTCAGCCCCCACAACCACTGGTTCTCTGCCGGCACGTTCTGCGGGGATCACATTTCGGTCTGGAATCCGGTGACGGGCAAATCGGTTGGCCGGACTCTCACGCTCAGCGGCGGCCAGCTCGCCCGAATCGCCTTCCGGCCGGACGGCGACAGCATGGCTATCGCAGGGTGGGACGGCACAATCGAGGTCAGCCCGGTGCCCGCGACCGGACGTGTCGTGACTCTGACGGAGAACACGAAAGGCGTGCCGGACGTCGCCTACAGCCCGGACGGGCGGTACCTGGCGAGCGCCGGACTCGACCACACGGTTCGGATCTTCGACGCGCGCTCGCTCGCGGAGCTCCGCGTCATCGCGCAGCCCCAGCCGGTTGTCCAGGTCGGGTTCACCGATGGGAGCCGAGCGCTCGTCAGCGCCAACGGCAACGACCAGGTCTGGGTCTGGGATGCCTGCACGGATTGCGAGAACCCCCGCGCGCTACTCGCACTCGCCGGGTCCCGAGTGACGCGTCCGCTTACAGCCCAAGAGCGCGCCGCATTCGGCGTGAACTGACGGTTCGCCGGCTCACGGCCTGCTGGCAGATTCGACCCGTCTCAGTCTGTACATGCGCAGGCGACCGTAGTTCTTATCCGTGAGCATGTGGCCGACGTAGTCACAGGTGAGGTCACCTCGCCCGCCGAGCACAAGTGCTGCCGCAAACGGCTCCGTGACATACACCGCCCCGGGAGGCGTGACCGGTTCAATCCGAGCGGTGCGCGTCACATGCGATCCAGTGAAGTCGGGCCCGTCGATTACCGGGTCGTGATAGCGCGCAACGGGTCCGAGATGGGCACCGAGCCGGAGCGCGAGATGCCCGGGGAGGCCGGCAGCCGCGAGATCGATCGAGGCCATCGCGTCCTGGAGGTCGAGGGCACAATCAGCGGCCGCGGGTGCGTCCGTCAGAACCAGGAAGACCGCGTCCCCCCAGGTTCGCCTGTGCCACACATGCTGTCGATGTCGTTGGAGAACCGCGGCGAAGGCACCGAGCACTCGCTCAGAGAACACCAGCAACTCCTCGTCGGTGAGGACGGAGAAGCCCTTCACGTCCGCGAACAGCATCGCCCTGACCACCCCGCGCTCGGCCGCGCTCGCGCTATGGGACGGCATGGGTGGTTCTCCGCCTCCCGGCGCCGGTTCGTTCGGGTCAGTTGCGTCTGGCGCGGCGATGGCCGTGACATCGGCGTCGCCGGGGGTGATCATTTCGCGCTGCGAGGGATTGACCGATGGCTGGACGACTGTGACCGCCCCGCCGCGCCGCCGCCACGTGGCGACGTCGATCGCGGTGCCCGCCGTCCCGACCGCGGGTCCCCCGTCCCATACCGCGAGCTGTCGCACCGCCGCATCCAGGTACCCCGCGCGGAGCAGGGCCAAGCCCATCGCCAGCTCGCTGCAGTATCGCAACAGCACCTCGTCTCCGAGGTAGGCGTCGTCGGCGGCGAAGCGAATGGTGCTCGCTCTCTCCACGCATCGATCGAAACGCTTCACCCAGTCCGGGCCAGCCGCGGCCACCGATAGCTCGACGAACTGCGCCCGGGCGAACGGCAGCACGATGTGGACCTCACAGCCGGCCGCGAACAACGCCTCGGCCCAGAGGATGTCGGCGCCGCTTGCCAGCGAGCCATACGCGTAAGCCGGGACGTCGCCCTGAACCACCTCGCTGATGCGTGCCGCCACCGACGCCTCCGCCTCGTGGGTAAACCGTGCTCGCTTGTTTTCCCCGATCCGGTGGCCGCAGAAATGCACGACGCCCGGGCCGGCCAGCGCCCCAAGCAGCCCGTCGTCGATCCCATCGACTTCACAGATCGTCCGGAGCTGGCGGCGGGTCGTCGCGAGCGCCGCGTAGTCACGCTCGTGCAGGGTCGCCGCGCACTCCAGGGCCTTGGACGCGGCCTCTGAATCCCCGCGCAGGAGCTGCGCCTCCGCCTCCGTCGCCACGGTCCAGTACGACCTCTCCTCGCTGTCGGCGAGAATGTCGAGCACGATCTGGGCCAGCCGCCGGGCGCGCGCCCGTTCGCCGGCGATCAGCCACAGCGTCGCCGCGTTGACGGCAGGGTAGTACGCCCCGGTGCGCGCGAAGATGGCCCCGTAGAGCTCGGCCGCGTGGCGCGCACGGCCCCGGCGTTGATCCCCATCACAGGCAAGTGCGCCGTCCTTCGCGATGCGGGCCTGCAACGCGGCAACCTCCTCGTCCTGGATACGCCCGAGGCCGTACTGATCGAAGCGCCGCGCCGCCTCCTCCGTGGCTCCCGCGCGCGCGAGCACGAGCACCGCTCGGTGCTTGAGGTTCACGTCGGCCGAATGCTCCTCCAATCCGCGCTCGGCGAGATCGAATGCGGTGAGGAGCTCGCCGCGGCGCTCCTCG
>DATBYI010000277.1:0-11122 GCA_036513815.1 Solirubrobacteraceae bacterium | reverse complement strand
GGGGAGCCCGTCGGCTGGATCGGCGAGATCCATCCGCTCGTGGCGGCCGAATGGGACCTCGGCGACACGGTGGCGGGGTTCGAGCTCGATCTCGACGCCGTGCCGGTGCCGCTGACCACGCTCTACCGCGAGGTGAGCGGGTTCCCGGACGTCCGCGAGGACCTCGCGGTGGTCGTGTCGGAGAAGGTGACCGCGGCCGAGGTGACGGACGCGGTCCGCGGCGCGGGTGGCGCACTACTCGTCGGCGTCGAGGTGTTCGACGTCTATCGCGACTCGGACAAGTTGGGAGAAGGCAACGTATCGCTGGCGCTCAGGCTCACCTACCGCGCTCCCGACCGCACGCTGACCGACGAGGAGGTGGCCGAGCGCCGGCAGGCGATCGCGTCCGCGCTCGAGCGCGAGCTGGGGGGGAGGATCCGTGCCGCCTAGCGTCTCGGTGTTCGGCGCGGCGGGGTTCACGGGCGCGCTGACCGCGCGCCTCTTGCAGCGCCATCCCACCTTCGAGCTCAAGTGCCTGACCGCGCGCAGCGACCAGGGCCGCCGCCTCGACGACCTCTACCCGCACCATCGGGTGGCGATCGAGCTCGAGGAGCTCGACCTCGATCGCCACGCCGACGTCGACGCCGCGGTCGTCGCCTACCCGCACGGCGCCGCCGCGCCGCTCGTGGCGGAGTTGCGGGCACGGGGCGTTCGCGTCGTCGATCTGAGCGCGGACTTCCGCCTGCGCGACCCCGACGAGTACGGGCGCTGGTACCGCGAGCACCAGGCGCCCGAGTTGCTGGCCGACGCGGTCTATGGCCTCCCCGAGCTCTACCGCGAGGATGTACGCGGCGCCTCGCTCGTGGCGAACCCCGGTTGCTATCCGACGGCGTCGCTGCTCGCGCTCGCGCCGCTCGCGCGCGCCGGCGTGATCGACGACGTGGTCATCGACGCCAAGTCCGGGGTTTCCGGCGCCGGGCGGGCCGCCACCGACAAGACCCACTTCGTCACCGTCGACGAGAACCTCAACGCCTACGGGGTCCCGCGCCACCGTCACATTCCCGAGATCGAGCAGGAGCTGGTGGTGCTCGGCGCGGATCGGCGCATCACGTTCATCCCGCATCTCGTTCCGCTCGACCAGGGTGAGCTCGTCTCCTGCTACGTGACGCTCGTCGACCCCGGGTCCGAACTGGACCTCGGGCGTCTCTATGCGGACGCCTACGCCGACGAGGCGTTCGTCGAGCTGGCATCGGGGCCGCCGGGTGTGCGAGACGTCCGCGAGACCAACATCTGCCGGATCTCGGCGCACCGCGACGAGCGCACCGGCCGTGTGATCGTGTTCGCCGCACTCGACAACCTCTGGAAGGGGGCGGCCTCGCAGGCGGTGCAGAACCTCAACTTGATGTTCGGGCTCGCCGAGGCGGAGGGGATCGGAGTGACCGCGTGGGGTGGGCGGCAGTCCAAATTCAACGAGGCCATGCGGTGAGCGCCACCGGCTCCTCCTTTTTCAAGTCGCGGTGGGTCGAGGTTCCGCGGAACGTCACCGAAGCGCCAGGCGGGCTACCGAAGGGCTTCCGAGCCGCTGGCGTCGCGTGCGGGATCAAGCCGAGCGGCGATCTCGACCTCGGCCTGATCGCCTCGAGCGCGCGGGCCACGACGAGCGCGGCACGCTTCACCCGCTCCGGGACCCAATCGGCGCCGGTGCTGCTGTGCCGGGAGCGCTGCAACCTCGAAGGGATACGGGGCATCGTGGTGAACGCCGGAAACGCCAACGCCGCCACCGGACGGCCGGGATTCGAGAACGCGGCCAAGATGCAGGGCGCCGCGTCGCTGGCCACCGGGGTGGGCATCGAGAGCGCGGTGGCGGTTGCCTCCACGGGCGTGATCGGCGTGCCGCTTCCGATGAGCGCGGTGATGCAGGGAATCGTCGCCGCCAGCCATGCGCTGCGGCCCGACGGGGAGGTGGACTTCGCCCGCGCAATCCGCACCACCGACACGCTCGACAAGCACGTGAGCCTCGACGTCGCGCTCGACGCGGGGACCGTGCGGCTGAGCGCCCAGGCCAAGGGTGCGGGGATGATCTCACCTGACTTCGCGACGTTGCTCTGCTTCGTGCAGACCGACGCGGCGCTGTCGCCCGAGACGTGCGAGCTATTGCTCGCGGTGACCGTCAAGCGCTCGTTCGAACGGGTAAGCGTCGACGGCCAGCTCTCGACGAGCGACACCGCGATCCTCCAGGCGAGCGGCGAGTCCGGCGTCCAGGTCAGTCCCGAGACCGAGGACGAGGTGCACTTGGGCGAAGCCCTCGACGCGCTGATGCGACAACTCGCGCTGAACGTGGTGCGCGACGGCGAGGGCGCGCGACGGATCGGCCGCGTCGTCGTGCGCGGGGGAGACGACACGTCTGTCGCCCGTGTCGCGCACGCTGTCGCCGACTCGCCGCTGGTCAAGACCGCGCTGTACGGCGGGGACCCTAACTGGGGACGGATCGTCCAGGCGGTTGGGATGGCCATGCCGGGCACCGCGCCGCTCGCCGTCGATGTGGCCATCGAGGGCGTCCAGGTTTGCCGCGCCGGCCAGTACGTGCCCCATGACACCGACGCGCTGAGATCCGCGGTCCAAGGCGGTGAGATCGAGTACGAGGTCGGGCTGCCCGGGGAGGGTGCCGAGATCGAACGCTACTTCTCCGACCTCGGCCACGAATACGTGACGCTCAATGCCGAATACACGACATAGCTCCGTGACACACGACGAGCGGCCGGTGCGTGACGTCACCACGCTGCTCGAGGCCCTTCCCTACATCCGGGAGTTCCACGGCAAGACCGTCGTCATCAAGTACGGCGGCGCGGCGATGATCGACCCAGCGCTCAAGGAGGAGTTCGCGCGCGACGTCGTGCTGCTCAAGTACGTCGGCATGAACCCGGTGATCGTCCACGGCGGCGGCCCCGAGATCACCTTCTACATGGAGCGGCTCGACCTCCCGGTGGAGTTCGTCGACGGACTGCGGGTGTCCAGTGCCGAAACGGTCGAGGTCGCGAAGATGGTGCTGGTGGGCAAGGTGAACAAGGACATCGTGCTGCTCATCAACCGCCACGGCCAGCCCGCGGTCGGACTGTGCGGCGACGACGGCCTCCTGTTCCGCGCCACGCGCCGCGCCGCGCCGAGCGGGCAGGACATCGGGTTCGTGGGTGCGATCGAGCGCGTCGACACGGGCGTGCTCACCCACGTGGCCCAGGACTACATCCCGGTCATCGCCAGCGTGGGCGCCGACCGCGAGGGCAACTCGTACAACATCAACGCCGACGAGGCGGCCGGCGCGGTGGCACGGGCCCTGCACGCCTACAAGATCATGTTCCTGACCGACGTGCCCGGCTGGCTGCGCGACCCCGACGACCCGTCGAGCGTCATCTCCGAGGTCGGGGCCGACGTCGTCCAGCGCGCACTGCCGACGGTGGCCGGCGGTATGCGGCCCAAGCTCCAGGCGTGCCTCGACGCGATCGACGGCGGCGTCTCCTACGCGCACATCGTCGACGGGCGCGTGCCCCACTCGCTGCTGCTCGAGCTGTTCACCGATGCCGGTCAGGGCACGAAGATCGGTCCGGCGATATGACCCTGGCCGAGCTCCAGAGCCTCGAGGCGGCGCACGCCGTCCCCACCTACATCCGCAACCCGGTGGAGTTTGTGCGCGGCTCGGGCTGCCGGCTGTGGGACTCCGAGGGCAACGAGTACCTCGACTTCCTGGCCGGCATCTCGGTCCTGAACGTCGGGCACTGCCATCCCCGCGTGGTCGAGGTCATCCGTGACCAGGCCGGCCGGCTCACTCACGTGAGCAATCTGTACTACACCGAGCCGGCGATGAGGCTGTCGGCGCGGCTGGCCGAGAGTTCGCTTGGAGGCAAGGTCTTCCTCTGCAACTCGGGAGCGGAGGCGATCGAGGCCGCAATCAAGCTGGTCCGCCGCGCCCGCCCGCAGGGCAACGTGGTCGTCCTCCAAGGGGCGTTCCACGGGCGCACCTACGGCGCGTTGTCGGCCACCCCGCAGGAGTCAAAGCAGGCCCCGTTCGCGCCGCTCGTCCCCGGCTTCGTCGTCGTGCCGCCCAATCCTGGCGCGCTCGCCGCGGCGGTCGATTCGGACACCGCCGCCGTTCTGCTCGAGCCGATCCAGGGGGAGACCGGGATCCACGTGCTCTCCGACGAGCTGCTGCAAACTGCGCGCGAGGCGTGCGACCGGGTTGGCGCCGCGCTCGTGTTCGATGAGATCCAGTGCGGGATGGGGCGGACCGGGACGCTCTGGGCCTACGAGCAGACGGGTGTCGTTCCCGACGCGATGACCAGCGCCAAGGCGCTCGGGGGCGGACTTCCGATCGGCGCCCTGATCACCGGCCCGAGGCTGGCCGACACGCTCACCGCGGGCGACCACGGCTCGACCTTCGCCGGCGGTCCGGTGGCGGCCGCGTCGGCGTTGGTGGCGCTCGACATCTGCTCGGACCCCGCGTTGCTCGCGCAGGTGCGCGAGCGGGGCGCGCGGCTCGCCGCGGGGCTGGGCTCCTTGCCGTATGTGGCGGCCGTACGGGGGCGTGGGCTGATGCTGGCGATCGACCTGAACTCCGGCCCCGGGGGGCTCGACGCCGCCGAGCTCGCGCGCCGCGCGCTGCTCGAGCAGCGGCTCGTGGTCAACGCCACCGGACCGGGCACGATCCGTCTCGAGCCGCCGCTGATCGTCACCGACGAGGAGGTGGACGAAGCCGTCTCCAGGCTGGGAGCGCTGGCGCCATGACCGCGTCCGAGCTGCTGCTCCCTGATCGCATGACCCTGCGCGGAGCGGGCGACGCGCTCGCGGCGGCGTTCCCCGTCCAGGACGGGGTGCAGGTCGCTCACGACCGCGCTTACTACGACACTTTCGACGGCCTGCTGCACATCGCCGGGCTGTCGCTTCTGCACACCGACGGCGATCTGTCGCTCGTCGAGGTCGGCACGGGGATGGTGCGCGCGTCGCTGGCCACGACGGCGCCGACCGAGCCGCTGTTTGCCTCGGCGCTCCCGGCGGGGGGGCTGCGCGATTCGCTGGCCGAGCTCACCGACCTGCGGGCGCTGTTGCCGCTCGTCCACGTGCACGCGCGCGAGCGCCTCATCTCCGTGGTCAACGGCGAGGGCAAGACAGTGGTGCGGCTCGCGCTCGAGGAGCCGGAGCTGGTGGATCCGGCCGGCGCTGATTCGCCCCTGCGCCCGCGGCTGCGGATCACCGGGATACGCGGCTACGACAAGGCTCGCCGCCGGGTCGAGGAGACGCTCGGTGAGCTCGGCTTCAAGCCCGCCGACCAGCCGCTCGTCGACGAGGCGATACGCGCGGCCGGACGCGTGCCCGGCGGAGTTCCCGCCAAGGTCGAGGTGCCGCTGCGTCCGGAAGAGCGGGCCGACGCCGCCGCCGTGCTCGTGCTGCGCGCCCTGCTCGAGGTGATCGAGGCCAACCTCGAGGGGACGATCGCCGATCTGGACAGCGAGTTTCTCCACGACCTGCGGGTCTCGGTGCGCCGCTCGCGCGCCGTCCAGCGCGAGCTCAAGCGAGTGTTCTCACCGGCCGAGCTGGCCCACTTCCGGGCCGAGTTCCGTTGGCTTCAGCAGGCCACCGGCGACGCCCGTGACCTCGACGTGCACGTGCTCGAGTTCGATGCGATGCGAGCGCTCGTGCCCGAGGCGATGCGCGCCGACCTCGATCCTCTGCTCGACGTGCTGCGCGTCCGGCGAGCCCGCGCGCGCCGGGGGCTGGTGACCGCGCTGCGCTCCGAGCGAACCACGACGCTGCTGAGCGCGTGGGCGGCGTACCTGAACGGGCTCGAGCTCTCAGACGAGACCGAGCGCCCGGACGCGGCGCGGCCGATCGCCGCCGTGGCCGGGGAGCGGATCCGGAAGGTGTACCGGCGGATGGTCCGAATGGGCAACGCGATCGGCGAATCGAGCCCCGCCGACGAGTACCACGAGCTGCGCAAGAAGGGCAAGGAGCTCCGCTACCTGCTCGAGCTGTTCGGCGCCGCGCTCTACCCGAGCGAGGTAGTCAAGCCGATGATCAAGACGCTCAAGGGGCTCCAGGACGTGCTCGGGCGCCATCAGGACCGCGAGGTCCAAGTTGCGCTGCTCCGGTCCGTGGGGTCCGAGGTCGGCGGAAGTCCCGCCGGCGAGCAGGGACTGATGGCGCTCGGGGCGCTCCTCGCGCGGCTATCCGAGGACGAGGCGGCGGCGCGGGGCGATTTCGCCGCGCGCTTCGCAGAATTCGCCGCCAAAGAGCAGCGGCGCCTAGTCAAGGAGACATTCGCACCATGACCGACGGGGTCCCTCTCCCCACCACCACCTACGAGGCCGATCCCTCACACGTCCACCGCGTCCTGCTGCTCTATAGCGGAGGGCTGGACACGAGCGTGATGCTCAAGTGGATCCAGGAGCAATACCACGCCGAGGTGGTGGCGCTCACGGTCAACCTGGGCCAGCCGGGCGAGGACTTCGATGTCGTGCGGGGCAAAGCGCTGCAGCTCGGCGCGATCGATTGCCATGTGGTCGACGCCCGGGAGGAGTTCGCGCGCGAGTACGTCGTTCCCGCGATCAAGGCCAACGGTGTGTACGGGCTCGGGTACCCGCTGTTCACCGCGCTCGGGCGCCCGCTCATCGCCAAGCTCGCCGTGCAGTACGCGCGCCAATCGGAGTGCGACACGATCGCGCACGGCTGCACCGGCAAGGGCAACGACCAGGTCAGGATCGACGCCACCGTGGCGACCCTCGGTCCTGAGCTGAAGGTGATCGCGCCTGTGCGGGGCTGGCGGATGGGCCGCGAAGAGGAGGTGGCGTACGCGCGTGAGCACGGGATTCCGGTCAAGGGCGGCACCGAGGTCGCGCCGTACTCGATCGACGACAACCTGTGGGGACGCTCGAGCGAAGGGCGCTGGATCGAGGAGCTCGACCACGCACCCGAGGACGATGTTTTCCAGCTCGTCACGCGCCCCGAGGAGGCGCCCGACGAGGCGGAGCTCGTAACGGTCGAGTTCGAGCGCGGAGTGCCGGTGGCGCTGAACGGCGAGCGACTCGAGCTGGTGGCGCTGCTCGAGCGCGCCGGTCAGATCGGCGCGCGGCACGGCGTCGGGATCGTCGACCACATCGAGGACCGGATCGTTGGCCTCAAGGTGCGCGACATCTACGAGGTGCCCGCGGCGACGATCCTGCTCCTCGCGCACCGCGAGCTCGAGAGGCTCGTGGGCACCATCCACCAGAACCAGCTCAAGCCCGTCCTCGACCAGAAGTGGGCCTATCTCGTCTACGCCGGGCTGTGGTGGGATCCGCTCCGCGGCGATCTGGATGCATACATGGAGGCGGCCAATTCCCAGGTCACCGGGACGATCGGGATCAAGCTCTACAAGGGCTCGGCGCGCGTCGTCACCCGCGCATCACCGCACGCGGTCTACGACGCGCAGCTGGCCACTTTCTCCGAGTCGGGTGGCCTGTTCGCGCAGGCCGCGTCGCCCGGGTTCATCGAGCTGTGGTCGCTGCAGTCCCGGATGGCGTGGCGTCTGCGCGACGAGGCGCCGCCCCCAGGCGCCGCCGACGCTTCTCCCGCAGACGGGGAGGAGTAGCCTCCACGAATGGGTTACAAGGTACTTGGCTTCGTCGTGTGGCAGGGCGCGAGGTGGTACATGCGCCGCCAATATCCGCGTCTTCCGCGCAATCTCGCAATCGCCGGCGTCGCTGGTTTGGCTTTGGCGGGCGGCGTCGCGGTCGCGTTGCGACACGGTGACGAGGATTCATAGGACTACTTGACGTCCGCGGGCGGCCGTACCGTCCGCGCCGATGACCGATCTGCCCTCCTCGCTCGGGATCGAGGCGGTCGAGCTCTTAGCGGAGGGTGCCGGTGCCCCCCGCAGCGTTACCGTGCGCGTGACCGGCCGGTGGCGCCGGCGGTGGCCCGAGCTGCGCGGGCAGGCGATGCTCGTCTTCGACGGACCGGCCGGGCGCCAGCGGTTCCTCGCCACGCCCGAGCCTCCGTCGCTCACCGGCGCGGCCCCCGGGACATGGCGAATGAGCTTCTCGGTTCCGGCCGATCTGGCGCCGGCGCTCCCGGGCCGGACCTTCCTCCAGCTCGGCGGGGTAATGGTGCCGCTGCCGATCGGCGACGTCGTCCAGGGGCGCGACCCCGCCGAGGGCCCGGACCCCGAGCTAATCGAGGCGCGTCGGGTGCGCAGCTCCGAGCTGGCGGCCGAGAGTGCCCGTCGGCGGGCGGCCGAGCTCGGCGCACAGGTTCAGGGACTCGAACAGGATCTGGCCGAGGCTCGGGAGGAGTCCGAGCGGCTCCGGGCGTCGATCGCCGAGCGCGAGCGCAGGCTGCGCTCGGCTCGGCAGGATGTCCACGCCGAGCACGCCGTCCGGGCCGAGCTGGAACAGGAGCTGACCCGGCACCGGCGCGCCGCGCGCCACGACCTCACCGTGCTCCATGAGCGCGTGGCGGACCTCGAGCGCGAGCTGACGCGGATGCGTCGCGTGGTTGACGAGGCCGGCCATCTCGCCGCCGCCGCTGACGCCGCCCGGGCCGAGGCAGAGCGCCGCCTGGCCGAGCGGCGCGCGACCGCCGTCTCGCCCCGGGCCGCGTCGATTCGGCGCGAGCTCGAGCTCGGCCGCGCGACGCCGGGAGGCAGGCCGAGCGCGCCGCACCCCTCGCCCGAGCACGCCGGCGACCGCATCGCGCTGCGCCAGGAGGCGGCGATGTCCGACGCCCTTGGTGGGAGTGTCGACGCCTACGCCGAACGAATGGCCGCGCTCGCGGGCGAGCTCGCCGCCGCGCTCGCGGAGATCGAGCGCCAGCGCGCCGAGATCGAGGCCACGAAAGACGAGATCGAGGCCACGAAAGACGAGATCGAGGCACAGCGTCGACGCACGGCGCGAGCCTACGAGGCGATCGAGTTCGTTCGCGGCGAGCTCCGCCGGCTGCACGACGCCGCGCCGGAACCGACGACGGCCCCGGCAACCCCAACCTTGTCGGCCGCGGCGACTCCGCTGACCCCGCCCGCCCCGCTCACCCCGCCCGCCCCGCCGGCCAGCCCGGCGTCGTCGACGCCGGGCCCCGTGGACGCCGACCGGCTGAGCGAGGCTCTTGCGCGTCTGCGCGAGCGGACCCCGCCCGCGCCGCCCGAGGATCTCGTCGAGACGGTGCCGACCGCCCAGGCGCCGGCGGCCGAACCGCGCGCACCCCAGCCGGCCCCTCCGAGCCGCCCCGTCAGGCCGTGGATGGGCGACGTGTTCCGCGCCCTGGCCAGGCGGGATCCTTCGACCGCCGGCCATCTGCTGCTCGCGCTGCTGCCGGCCCAGCGCGTCGCCAATCCCCACCCGGTGGCGTACGACCTCGGCCTGAGCGACATTCTCTGGGCGCACGTCACCGTGGACAGCGCCGCCACGTACGTTCGGCTCGATTCGACGCCGCGACCCCGTGCGGAGGTCGACTTCCAGCTCGTGGGCGACCTGGGCAGCATCGCCCGGCTGCTCGCGACCGGGCCGGTTCAGCGTTGGCTGACCCCGCTCGCGCCGGGGCGGCGATTCGCCCGCGTGCGCGGCGACCGCCGCCGCATCGCGGCGCTCGACCAGCTGCTCAGCGCCCCGCTCGCGGTGCGGGACCTCGCCGGGGCGGGAGTCGAGCTCGACCCGCTGCTGGCCCTCACGGTCGCGGCGACGATGATCGAGCCCGCGTGGACGGCGGGCGAGCGTTTCACGATCGCCCATCGCGACCCCGCCGCCCAATCCCCCGACGCCTATCTCCAGATTCGCGACGGCCGGGCGCCGCTCGCCTCGGCCGACGGCCCCCGCGGCCCTGTCTCGACCGTCGTCGTCTGTGCGCCCAGGGAGTTCACGGCGGTCCTGGCCGGCTTGACCGGCGCTCCCACAATCGAAGGCGATCCGCGCCCGTTGTCGCTGCTTCTGCAGTGGCTCGAGCGCGCACAATGCGGCTGAAAGGCGTGGGCCGGGGGGTCGGCGGGGGCCCTGACATCCGGCCCGGTGCCTATGCTCGGAGACGAGCACTTCGGCTCCCCGGATCCCCTCCCCGTGACCCCAGCCTGCGTCCACCTACACGTCCACTCCGAGTATTCGCTACTCGACGGGGCGTGCAAGATAGAGGCGCTGGCGGAGCGCGCTGCGGCATTCGACCAGCCCGCGATCGCGCTCACCGACCACGGGGTGATGAACGGCGCGGTCGAGCTCTTCACCGCCGCCCGGAAGCACAACATCAAGCCGATCCTGGGCTGCGAGGTGTACGTGGTCGACGACCACGAGCGGCGCGCTCCGGGTCGGCTTGACCGCTTCCACCTGACGCTGCTGGCGGCCACCCCGACCGGCTACCGGAATCTCGTCAAGCTGTGCTCGGCAGGCTTCCTCGAGGGCTATCAGCGGGGCAAGCCGTCGGTCGACATGGCCCAGCTCGCCGGCCACGCCGACGGTGTGATCGCGCTCAGCGGCTGCCTTCAGTCGCGCTTCTGCCAGCTTCTGGTCGATGGGCAGACCGATGCCGCGCGGGCCCACGCCGACGAGCTGATCCAGACGTTCGGCGCCGACGACGTCTACTTCGAGGTCCAGAAGAACGGCGTGGCGGCGCAGGATCAGGCGAACGAGGGGATCGTGCGCATCGCCCGCGAGCTCGGCCGTCCGCTCGTCGGCACCGGCGACGTGCACTACCTCCGCCGCGAGGACTACAGCCACCACGCCGCGCTGCTGTGCGTGCAGACGAAGTCGACCCTGAGCCAGCCCAAGATCAGCTTCGACGCCAACGAGTTCTATCTGCGCTCCAACGAGGAGATGGCTCGGGCGTTCGCCGAGTGGCCCGAGGCGGTCGCCTCGACGCTCGAGATCGCCGAGCGCTGCGACGTCGAACTCGAACTCGACCGTCAGCTGATTCCGCGATACCCGACCCCCGGCGGCGAGAGCGAGGAGCAGTATCTGCGCTCGCGGGTGCTCGAGGGCCTTCGCGTCCGCTACGGGGATCCCGCGCCGGCGGAAGCGCTCGAGCGGGCCGAGTACGAGCTCGAGGTCATCGAGCGGATGGGCTTCAGCGGCTACTTCCTGATCGTGTGGGACTTCGTCAAGTACGCCAAGGACTCGGGAATCGCGGTGGGTCCGGGCCG
>DATBYI010000276.1:0-2324 GCA_036513815.1 Solirubrobacteraceae bacterium | reverse complement strand
GTATACGTGTTGATGTGTCCGCTCTGTAAGAAGTCCCTTGGTCCGTACGCGACCCCGAGCCAATAGCCGCGACTGATTCGGCTAGCGTTGGCGTCGTGGCCGAGCAGGACTGGCCCGACCCCGTGAGATCGGTCCGGTCTGTGTGAGAGCTTCGTCGACCCTGTTGAATGGGTCAGAGGAGCGATCAGATGAAGAGGCGACGTCACACGCCGGAGCAGGTCGTCCGGAAGTTGCGGGAGGCAGACCGGCTGTTGGGCGAGGGGATGGAGCTGCCGGAGGTCACCAAGCAGTTGGAGGTGTCGGAGGCGACGTATCACCGGTGGCGGGCGCAGTACGCCGGGATGAAGGCCGACGATGTGAAGCGCCTGAAGGAGCTCGAGTCCGAGAACGCGCGGTTGAAGCGGATCGTGGCGGACCAGACGCTCCACATCTCGGCGCTGGAGGAGATTTCGAAGGGAAACTGGTGAGCCCGTCGCGCCGGCGTCAGGCGGTCCGGATGCTCCAGGACCGTCTCGGCATTTCGGAGCGGCGGGCGTGCCGGTATGTCGGACAGCATCGCTCGAGCCAGCGTCATGAGCCATCCGTGGCCGAGGATGATCAGGCGCTGCGGTCCGAGCTACGCAGGATCTCCCGTCGGCGGCCGCGGTGGGGGTATCGCCGCGCGCACCAGCTGCTGCTCGACGAGGGCTGGCAGCTGAACCTGAAGCGCACCCAGCGGCTGTGGCGCGAGGAAGGTCTCCGTGTCCCTCAGCGCCGGCGCAAGCGCCTGCGGCTGGGCGAATCGACCGTGCCGGCCGAGCGGCTGCGGGCCGAGCGGCCTGATCACGTGTGGGCGATCGACTACCAGTTCGACCAGACCGCGGACGGCAGGATCCTGAAGCTGCTCCACGTCGTGGACGAGTTCACCCGAGAGGCGCTGGCGATCGAGTGTCGCCGACGCATCGACTCAGACCACACCGTAACCGTGCTCGACCGTCTCGTCCTCGAGCGCGGCACCGTCCCGGCGTTCATCCGTTGCGACAACGGCCCCGAGCTGACCGCCAACGCGCTCAGAGACTGGTGCCGGTTCACCAAGGCCGGGAGCGCGTACATCGACCCGGGCTCGCCGTGGCAGAACCCCTACGTCGAGAGCTTCGGCTCCCGCATCCGCGACGAGCTGCTCGCGGTCGAGCTGTTCTCCTGCCTCGCCGAGGCCCAGGTCGTGATCGAGGACTGGCGCCAGGACTACAACCACCACCGGCCTCACTCAGCGCTCGGGATGATGACCCCGACCGCGTTCGGCGTCGGCTACCGCACCGCCCATCAGGCCGCCAGCGAACACCTCTCTCCGCCAGGCGGTACAGAGCAATGGCTCGCTGAAACAACAATCAACAACCAACTGCTCTCACAGCAGGTGGACCGATGAACGGGGTCCGGCCAACCTCGTATCCACGCCGAGCCGGGTGAGCGCCTCGCGCACGAACGGTCGGGCCGGTGGTCCCCGACTTTCGCCACGACCTGTGGCGCGGTAGCCCAGACGGCGACGTTCGCGAGGCGGCGCCCGGGTACGTTGTCGAGCGCCTGGACACGCCGGGTTACGCACATCCGCTGGGGTGAAGATGGACCCCGACGGGCCCGGTCGATCAGGTCAAACGGCTTCACGGTCCGGTTCAGAGGTCCTCATCACGCCGCCACCGGTTCCCGCGCCCAGGCGGGACCGATGTCAGCGGGCCCTGAAGCGGGACTGGCGCGGACGGCGCTAGCACCAGCGACGGCTACCCTAGGACTTAATCGAAACGTGCTTGACCGGGCCGTCGCATCGAGCGAGCAGCGGCGACGATATGACCGGTGCTGGCGCGGCGAGCAGATCCTCGCGGGTCATTGCTGCCACCCTTGAGCATGCGATCGCCTCGCATCGCTATGGAGAGCACGTGCTGATCGAGAAGTCTGGAGCGACTTCGCTCGTACCGAAAGCTGATTGCGGCGGAGGCGAGCGGGAGGCCCGAGCTGACGCTTCGCGTCGCGTGCATCCGGCGCGACGACCCTGCGGCTCCTTGGGGACCAAGCAGGCACCTCCGAGGGCAAGCTCGGTCAGCCATTCGCCGCACACCTCGCGGTGAGTGAGGTCTCGTCTCCGTCGCGAAGGTCCATGACAAAGCTGTCGGCCTCGCTCTGAGCCCACCCGGACGCCTGGTTCCCTGCTTGGACCGAACCGCCGGACACCTCCGCCGCCCGGTCAGGACGTACCGCAGCCACTGCAACCGGTACGGCATCGCTCGATGCGGACATGTTCCACGACGTGGATCATCCTCACCGGCCCAAGCCCTGCCACGCCCATCCGCAGC
>DATBYI010000275.1:0-2185 GCA_036513815.1 Solirubrobacteraceae bacterium | reverse complement strand
TGCCTGATCGACGCGCTCTTCCCCGACGCCGGCAAGGCGACGGTCCACCTTCTCGAGCGCCTCGGCCAACGGGTCGAGTTCCCGCTCGAGCAGACGTGCTGCGGCCAGATGCACGCCAACAGCGGCTACTTCGAGCCGACGCTCGTCCGCCGCTACGTCGACACCTTCTCCGAGTACGACGCCATCGTCGTCCCCTCCGGATCGTGCGCCGGCGCGATCCGCCACCAGCACGTGATGATCGCCAAAACCGCCGGAGACGAGGCGCTCGCAACGGCAGCCCAAGCCACAGCCACCAAGACGTACGAGCTGTCCGAGTTCCTCATCGACGTCCTCGAAACGGACGACGTCGGCGCCTACTTCCCGCACCGTGTCACGTACCACCCGACCTGCCATTCCATGAGGATTCTCAAGGTCGGCGAGCGCCCGCTCCGCCTCCTCAAGAACGTCCGCGGCATCGACCTCGTGACGCTGAACGACCAGGACGAGTGCTGCGGCTTCGGCGGCACGTTCTCGATCAAGAACCCGGACGTCTCGGCGGCGATGCTCGCCGACAAGATGGAGGCGGTGATCCAATCGGGCGCGGAGGTCCTGTGCGCCGGCGACCGCTCGTGCCTGATGCACATCGGTGGCGGTCTGGACCGGATTCGGGCCGGCGTGACAACGCTCCACCTGGCCGAGATCCTCGCCAGCACGGACGGGGAGACGCCCAAATGACCACGCTGGACCCAGTGGACCCAGTGGACCCAGTGGACCCAATCGACCCAGTGGACCCAGTGGACCGAGTGGACCCAGTGGACCCAATCGACCCAGTGGACCCCGTCGACCCCGTCGACCCAGACACCAGCCCCAGAGGCACCGGCGAGCTGATCTGGACCGACGACCCGCCCTTCCCGAGGAACGCGGCAAAAGCGGTCGAGGACTCCCAGCTGCGCCGGAACCTCCGCAAGGCCACGGGCGCGATCCGGGAGCGGCGCGCCGGCCTCGTCCACGAGACCCCCGACTGGCAACAACTACGCGCCGCCGGCGCGGCGATCAAGGACGACGTCCTCAACAACCTCGACACCTACCTGGAGCAGTTCGAGCGCAACGCAACCGGCCACCGAGCCCACGTCCACTGGGCCCGCGACGCGTCCGAGGCCAATCGGATCGTCACCGAGCTCGTCGCGCAAACCGGCCACACCGAGGTGATCAAGGTCAAGTCGATGGTGACCCAGGAGATCGGCCTCGTCAGCGCCCTCGAACGAGCCGGCATCACGGCGCACGAGACCGACTTCGCCGAGCTGATCGTCCAGCTCGCCCACGATCGCCCGAGCCACATCGTCGTCCCGGCCATCCACAAGAACCGGGCCGAGATCCGCCGCATCTTCCTCGACCACCTTCCCGACGCGCCAAGAGACCTCACCGACGACCCGCATGCCCTGGCCGAGGTGGCCCGGCTCTACCTGCGCAAGCTGTTCCTGAACACCAAGGTGGCGATCAGCGGCGCCAACTTCGCGATCGCTGAGACGGGCGGCTTGCTCGTCGCCGAGTCGGAGGGCAACGGCCGCATGTGCCTGACGCTCCCCGAGACCCTCATCTCTGTGGTGGGGATCGAGAAGCTCGTCCCCACGTTCGGGGACCTCGAGGTGTTCCTCCAGCTTCTCCCCCGCTCCGCCACCGGCGAGCGGATGAACCCCTACAACTCGATCTGGACGGGCGTCATGGAAAACGACGGCCCCCAAAACGTCCACATCGTCCTGCTCGACAACGGCCGCACCAACGTGCTCAAGGACCAGACCGGGCGACAGGCCTTGAGGTGCATCCGCTGCGCCGCCTGCCTCAACGTCTGCCCCGTCTACGAGCGAACCGGCGGGCACGCTTACGGCGCGACCTACCCCGGACCAATCGGGGCGATCCTCACGCCGCTGATGGTCGGCGTCGAGCACGCCCCGCAGCTTCCGTTCGCCTCGTCGCTGTGCGGCGCCTGCTACGAGGTCTGCCCGGTTGCGATCGACATTCCCACCGTCCTCGTCAAGCTCAGACACGACGCGGTCAAGGCGAAACCGCACAGAGCGCAGGACGCGACATTCCAAGCCGCCGCGACGGCGATGAGCGGCCGCCGGCGCTGGACGGTGGCGCTCAACAGCGCGAAGCTCCTACGCCTGATCCGCCACGCGGCGCCACCGCCCCTCTCGAGGTGGACGAG
>DATBYI010000274.1:0-2049 GCA_036513815.1 Solirubrobacteraceae bacterium | reverse complement strand
CCTCCTCGAACACCGCGCACGAGTAGCTCATCGACGCGTCGAGCATGCGCGAGAAGAGCTCGTTGCCGAGGTCGTAGTGGGCGGCGATGTCGCGCCGGCGCCGGCGTCGCGTGCTTCGCGTAAACCACCCGAGCAGTCGCTGCACGGGAACGCGCGCGAGCGCGATCCGGGACCGGAGGCGGTCGAGGCCCGGCGCGTTGCGCGCGGCGAGCCGGACGAGCGCGACCACGTCGGGCGAGTCCCACAGGCCCGCGGCGTAAGCGTCGGCCAGCCCGCGGCTGCCGGTCAGAGCCATCCGCCACATGCGCGGCGATCGGACGATGATCGTGGCCGCCGGCGGGCCCGATCCGTAGACGCGCCGTTCGCCGTCCTCGACCAGGATCAGGCTGCCGCGGGCGATCCGGCGAAGGAGGCGGGAGAGCAACCAGCGGCTCATCCGGTCGGTCACGACGCGGACTCCCGTGGGTGGCGGTAGATGGGCGCGCCGGCGAACTTCAGCCCGAGGCCGTGCGCGTAGATGAGCGCAAGCACGCGGACGTTGGCGAGCGGATAGCGAGCGGCCAGTCGCCCCGCCGAACGGCGCGTCAACGCGCGGCGGCGCAGCGCGAGCGTCGCATCGAAGGTGACGTCTCCGTCCCGCGCGCGGCTCTCAACGTGGACGGCCAGGCGCTCCCCCGGCGTGCCGACACGCGCGGTGTAGCGCTGATCCATGCCCATAAACGGGGAGACGTGCAGCGCCTTTTCGAAGTCGACCGCGGCCCCCGCGCCGGGCACGACGTAGGCGTGGCGCTCCCCCCACGGCGTGTTCGTCACCTCGGCCACGACCGCCTGCACTCGGCTCGAGTCGTCGAAGCAGTAGTAGAAGCTGACCGGGTTGAAGCAGTGGCCGAACGAGCGCAACTGAGTGAGGACGCGGATCGGGCCGGCCGGCCGCAGCCCGGTCTGCGCCGCGACAAGCGAGCGGACCGCGTCGGGGAGGGGCACGACGCGATCGCCGAGGTAGTCGCGCCGGCGAAAGCGGAGCGCCCCCGGCCGGCGCGCCACCAGCCGCCCGCCGAGCAGGCCGGATAGCTCGTCTAGGTCGACGTAGAAGAGCGCGATCGGGTGCTCAAACGACCGGCGGGGTTCGTGCCGGCGGTGGCGGATCGTCCCCTCGTAAATGCACGAGGCCATGGTCACAGCCGCGCTCCGAACCGCTCGGCCACGCGAAGCGCGCTCCGCACGCCGTCCTCGTGAAAGCCCCACCCCCAGTAGGCCCCGCAGAAATAGACGCGGTCAGCGCCGCTGACGTGGTCGAAGCGGCGTTGCGCCTCGACCCCATCGGCGGTGAAGACGGGGTGGGCGTACTCGATCCGCCGGATCACGCGTTCCGGGTCGATCGCCTCGGTGCGGTTGAGCGTGACGCAGAAGTCGCGCTCGGCGTCGAGCGACTGAAGGCGGTTCATGTGGTAGGTCACGGTTGCCCGCGGGCTCGGTTCGGGCGCCCAGTGGTAGTTCCAGCTCGCCCAGGCGCGCCGGCGGAGCGGCAGCATCCGCACGTCGGTGTGGAGCACGGCCTCGTTGACCTGGTAGGGAATCGCCGCCAGGACCTCTCGTTCGAGCGACGAGGCATCAGCCAGCATCGAGAGCGCCTGATCGGAGTGGGTGGCGAGCACGACCTGGTCGAAGCGCTCGGGTTCTCCCCCGGCCGGCGATACGAGCACACCGTCCGCGTCTCGGCTGATCGCCGAGACCGCCGTGCGCAGCCGGATCCGGCCCGCGAACGGCGCGGTGAGCGCCTCGACGTAACGAGCCGAGCCGCCCGCGATGACCCGCCAGCGCGGACGGTTCCGGAAGCCCAGCATTCCGTGGTGGTCGAAGAACTCGGCCAGGAACCGCGCCGGGAGGCTCCACACCTGCCGGGGATCGGCCGACCACACGGCCGCGGCCTGCGGGACGATCAGGCGGTCGACGAACGCCCGCGAGAAGCGCTGGCGCTCGAGCCACTCGCCGAGTGACGGGCCGGGCTCGGTGTCGTCGACGCCACCGGCCACCAGCGCCCGGGCGCCA
>DATBYI010000273.1:0-3857 GCA_036513815.1 Solirubrobacteraceae bacterium | reverse complement strand
GTACCCGCCCAGGTCGCCTCGACCGATCTTTCAGAGCAGGCCGCGGCCGCCTGATCGGCTCACCCGGACGGTCGGCTCTCGATCCAGGCGTCGATCCGCTTCCACCAGCCGTAGAGCCATTCGACCTGTTCCTCGGGCGTGTCGGGAACCCGATCCGACGGCTCGAGCCACATGCGGACGTGCAGCGTCCTGCCGATCGGCATGTCGCGCCAGAGCTGCGTCGGGTAGGCGGCAAGCCCCAGCCCGGTGTGGGCGATGAAGACCACGTCGGCGGCGCCGCGTGCCCGCAGCGCGGCGAGCGCGCCCGACGGCTGGGGCGGCATCACGTTCGGCATCGACTCGGCCTGGTCGGCCGATCGGCGCCGGCCCTTCCGGCGCAACCGATCGAGCGCGGAGCGCCGGCGCTCCGGCGTGAAGTTGCCGCCCTCGGGGAAGAGCAGCAGCGCGCCGCGGGGTCCGAGCCGCGCGACGGCCCGGCCGATCTGCTCCTCGGAGCCCTCCCGATCCGCGGGATCGATCGTCGCCTGCGGCAGCCGGTGGGCGAGGATGTCGATGGAGGGATCGATCGTGATGGCCTCCTTGAACACCACGCTCGGCCGGCGGCGGAAGCGCGACATCAGCTCATCGATGATGAACAGCGTGTCGCCGGGGCCGGCGTGGCGGCTCAGCACGATCGCCGGCCTCTCCGCCTCGAGGGCGGTCGCGGCGTCGGAGGCGATCTCCGGAGCGACGTCGATCTCGAGCGCGCGTCGAGCACTGGTGGCGAGACCGGCCACGTACCAGCCAAGGAGCCGCCAGTGGGCGAGCTGGAAGCGCCTGCTGCCGATAAGCACGCCGCAGCCGGCGGCGAGCCACAGCGCGCCACACGCGACGAGCGTCGCGAGCTCATAGCCGCAGTAAGCGACGATCAGCCGTGCGAGGGCGAGTGGGCGCCGGCTCCCGGTGACGGCGCGAATCGCCCAGGCGAGGCCGAGGAGCAGAGGGGAGACGATCAGGCAGGCCGCCGACAGGATCAGCCAGACCGTGACGGTCGCCGGCCGGCGGATCGAGACGGGCGGCATCAGCTCTCGGCCAGATAGCGCAACGAGGCCTCGTAGGCCGTGTCGATCTGCTGGTCGATGGTGCGGACGACGCGCCTGAGGCGGAGCGGTGCCGCGAGGTCGTTGTAGGCCGGCGCGGCTGAGCCGCCGGTGGGGAGGACGTGAAGCTCGATCCCATCCGGCAGCGAGTGCAGGTCGTGCGCGAAGCGGTGCCGGCGTGCGATCTCGAACGCCACGAGCCCCACCTCCCAGGGTCGCCGCGGTGGCTTCAGTGGCTGCTCGAGCCGTCCGACCTGGAGGACGTAGATCTCGCGGGCGCCGAGCGCGACGGCGCGACTGACGGGGATCGAGTTGACGATGCCGCCGTCGATGAAGTGCTCTCCGTCGATCCGAACCGGCGGCAGGATGCCCGGTACGGCGCAGGACGCGAGGACGACGTCGGCCAGGGGCCCGCTGTCGAACCAGTGCTCCGCCGCCCGCTCGATCGACGCCGCGACGCACTGGAACGGGAGTACGAGCTCCTCCACGCGGCGGACGGGCAGCAGCTTTGTGAGCCGTTCGCTCAGGTCGCTCAGAGACTCGAGGTGGGTGCCGCTCCGCGCGAGGGTGGTGAGTCGCCGGAGGGTCGCGCCCGGAGAGCGTTCCGACCAGGTCGACTCCCGCCACAGCTCGGTCAGGCGCTGGACCCCCGCCGGGGTGGGATCGGCGGCGTAGAACGCGCCGTTGATCGCGCCGACCGATGTCCCAAGCACGATCTCGGGTTGGACGCCACGCTCGGCCAGCGCGCGGAGCATGCCGACCTCGTGCGCGCCAAGGACCCCGCCGCCACCGAGGACGAACGCGACCTCGTAGCGGCGCGCTTCCGCCGCCACGGTCAGAACAGCGCCGGCTGGCGCTCGTCGGCCGCCGGCACGAGGCACTCCGGTCCGTCGTAGCGAGCGTCGTTGACCGCCGGTCCCACGGGACGGAACGCGGTGCCGGCCGGGTCGAGGCCGCCGAGCAGCCCCCGCAGGCTTTCCGGCGATTCGGTCGGCGCGAGCCACTCGGGCTCAGTGCCCGGGGCGAGGATCACCGGCATCCGGTCGTGGAGGGGAGCGATCGCCGGGTTGGCGGCGGTCGTCAGGATCGTGCACGTGCGGAGCGTGTCCCCATCTTCACCGTGCCAGATCGACCACAGGCCCGCGAAGGCGAACAGGTTCCCGTCTGCGCGGGCGATGTGGAAAGCCTGTTTCGGCCCTCCTGGCAGGCGCTGCCACTCGTAGAACCCGTCGGCGATGATCAGGCACCGGTAGCGCTCGAACGCGCGGCGGTACGCGGCGCGCTCGGACACCGTCTCGACCCTGGCGTTGATCATCTTCAGGCCGGTGTCCGGCTGCTTGGCCCAGGAGGGCACGAGCCCCCAGCGGAGCAGCTCGCCGCGAGGACGCCCCTCCTTGTCAGTCGTGACGGCCAGCACCTCGTCGCCGGGCGCGACGTTGTAGCGGCGGCGGACCTCGATCGATTCGCCGATCGGGAAGCGGCCGCGAACCTCAGCCGGATTCGGCGTCGCCAGCGTGTATCGCCCGCACACGGAGTCGCGTCAGCGCGATCGCGCCGCGATCTGTTCGGCCCGCTGTGCCTGGGCGCGCTTCTGCCGCCGGCGCCCGAAGAACGCCAGCACGCCGATCACGATGAGCACGAGGACGAAGCCGTAGAAGATCGCCAGATCGACCGACAGGCTTCCGACCAGGTTGCCGATCCCGTAAACGATGCCGAACCCGATGGCGAGGATCCCGACGACCAGAGCGATCGCGATCGCGATGCCGCGGATGCGGGCAAGGGCCCCGGCGCTGGCCGGCGGTGCGACCAGCCCGAGGAACCTCAGGCTGAGCAGCTGACGGTTGGTGGGCGCCTCGACCCCGAGTCGCTCGGTGGCCCGCTTGAGGTCGTCGGGACGGCGCTCGGCCAGAGCGAGCGATGCGTCGGCCATCTTGCGGATACCGGCGCGCTCCTGGGCGCCGCGGGCGGCGGCCAGGGCCCTCTGGAAGTGCGCGCGCGCCGCCTTGGCGTCGTAGCGCTCCGCCGCCCGGTAGCCGAGGATGGCCTGGGCGGCGGCCTTGTATCGCGTCTCGGCCTCGAGCTCCTCGTCGGACTTGCTCTCGAGCTGCTGCATCGCGGCCATCTGGCCACGCTGCTCGATCCTCACGGTCCGCTGCTGCTTCGGCATCGCGCTCAGTCTAGCTCCGCCCAAGCGGCTCGCGGGTCCGGGTCGACTCGAGCCACGCCTCCGGATCGATCGCGTGCACGACGACCCTGAACTCGAGCAGCTTGTCGGGCCGGAGCGGCTTCATTCCGAGCCGCTCCGCGACACGAATCGACCGAGTGTTGGCGGGCACGATCATCGCGGTGATGTACGGCACGTCGAGGTTCTGAAAGCCCCAGTCAAGGCAGGCGCGGCCCGCCTCCGTGGCGAAGCCGTGACCCCAGACGGCCGGATGGAGGACCCAGCCGACCTCCGTCTCGCCGAACTGGGGCCAGTACTTCAGCCCGCTTCGGCCGACGAAGCGGCCCGTCTCGCGCTCGATCAGCGAGACCAGGCCATGGCCTCGTTCGCGCCACTCGCGTTCGTTGCGCTCGAGGCGCGCCACCGCGTCGGGCTCGGAGACCGGCCCCATCGTGCGGACGACGTCAGGCGTCGAGTGCATCGACATGTACTCGTCGAGGTCGGCCACCGTGAGCGGTCGGAGCAGCAGGCGATCGGTTTCGAGGACCACGGGCCCTCAGCGCGGCTTGGTGGCCAGCAGGTACGCGACGGCCATCCGGCGCACCGCATCGTCC
>DATBYI010000272.1:0-4035 GCA_036513815.1 Solirubrobacteraceae bacterium | reverse complement strand
GACGATCAGGTCAGCCGGGCGACGATCAGCGCCGGCCGGGTGGGGGCGCGGCTCCCGCCCGCCGGCTCTGAGGTGACGAGCACCTGACTGACCCCGGTCAGGCTGCCCGCCACGCCGACGTCGCCGGCGCCCGCCGAGTTGACGGAGAAAAGGGTGTTGGTCGGCGCCGGACGGCCCTGGCCGCGCTCGAGCCACACCTCGTAGATCCGTCCCGGCGCCGGCGCCGGCAGATCGCGGACGATCAGCTCGCCGCGTCCGCCGGCGATCCGCAACTGGGCGCTCCCCGGCGCGCCGACGACACGGGCCTGGATGACCCGGGTGCCGCCAGAACTGGCGGCCGAGCCGATCACCACTCCGACGACCACGGCCGCCGCCAGCGCGGCTGCGGCCCCGAGCGCCGCGAACCGCCTGCGGGGGATCAGGATCGGGCGGCCCACCGGAGTCGGCGAGGAATCCTGCGGCGTCGCGCGGACCTCTTTGAGCACACGCTTGCGCAGGTCCTTCGGCACGGCGTACTGGACGCTTGCCGTCGGCAGCCCGCGCGTCACCCCCTCGAACGCCGCCACGTCCTCGCGGCACGCCGCGCACGTCTCGATGTGCGCGCGGAACTCCTCCGCCTCATGGGGCTCGAGGGCCCCGAGGGAGTACGCCGCGGCGTCGCCGCTCCGCTCACATCCTCCGGCCATGTGATCCTCGGCGCTCACAGCGCCATCCCGGGCGCATCGCCCAGCGCGAACCGCAGCTTGCTCAGCCCGAGACGCATCCGGCCCTTCACGGTACCGGCCGGAAGCTTGAGCATCTCGGCGATCTGGGTGTGGCTGAACCCGCCGAAGTAGGCGAGCTCGATCACCTGCCGCTGGTCGGGGGGCAGCCCCTTCAGCGCGTCGCGCACCTGCCGCGCGTCGTCGCGACGCTCGACCTCGCGGTCGGTCAGCTCGGGCGCCGGGATCCGCTCGGCCAGTCCCGGCTCACCGACATCGCTCGCCGCCTTGGCCCCCTCGCGCCGGAACGCGTCAATCGCGCGGTTGCGCACGACGCTCAGCACCCACGTGCGGACGCTTCCGCGCGATGCGTCATAGGCCGCCGCGCTGCGCCACAGCGATAGGAACGCCTCCTGCACGATGTCCTCGGCCATGGCCGGGCGTCCGCACATGCGGTACGCGAGCGAGAACGCCACGCTCGCGTGGCGGTCGAAGATCACCTCGAACGCTCGCACCTCGCCATCCTGGACGAGCCCCATCAGCTCCTCGTCGGCCAGGGTGTGCACGTCCACGATACGCACGCGCCGCCCCAATTGGATCACGCCGTGCTTCTAACGCGGGCCACCGGTCCCTCCCAGCGAGCGCCCGAGCTCGGCGGCCGCCACGCGGAGGGGTTCGCGTAACGCGCGCCGCTTGGCCGCCGGGAGCCGCGCCGCCGGTCCCTGCAGCCCGAGGATGGCGATGAGCTCGCCACCCCGGCCGAACACGGGGGCCGCGAGGGCGTTCAGGTCGGGCTCGCGCTCGCCCACCGCCTCGGCGACTCCCGCGGCGCGGATCGCGTCCAGCTCCTCGGCGAGCGCCTTGGGGTCGGTGATCGTGCGCTCGGTGAACGCGGTGAGCTCGCGGTCCGAGGCGAGCGGCAGCCCCACCCGGGGCCCGAAGGCGAGCATGGCCTTGCCCGCCGCGGTGGCATGCGCCACGCTCGGCCGTCCGAGCCGGGCCAGGCTGACGACGCTCGAGGCCGAGGGAACAAAGTCGACGGTGATCGCCTCGCCTCCGCCCGGGACCGACAGGGTCGCGGTCTCGCCGGTCTCCTGGACGAGCCAGGTTAGCCGCGGGCGGGCCAGGTCGCGGATGTCGAGCGCTCCGAGCACCCGGTCGGACAGCGCCACCAGCTTCAGCCCGAGCCGGTAGGGACCGCCGGGAGCGCGTTCCACCAGTCCCCCGGCCTCAAGCGTGCCGAGCAGCCGGGACGCAGTGCTCGGGTTGACCTCGATCCGACGCGCCAGCTCGTTGACGCGCGCACCGCCGTCGCTCTCAGCCAGGGCGTCGAGCAGCGCGATCGCCCGCGCGACCGAGCCGACAGGCTGACCGTTCACGCGCCGTTATCCCTCGAGCGGCGGCGCGCGGCGGCGGCGCGCGCGCCGCGGATATTCGCGATCGGGGTCGGGCGCGTCGACTCGAACGAGCGCATCACTGTGACGTCGAGTCCGCCGGGGGCGAACAGGTCGCGCGAGTAGGCAACCCGCTCGTCCCGGCCCGCGTAGTAGAGCTCCTCGAGCTCGAGCACCGCGGTCGTGCGCTTGACGCCCAGCAGCTTGCCGGCGCGCTCACGCGGATTGAGCAGGGACGGGATCACGCGCGTGCGCGCGAAGGTGACGGGCACGCCGATGGCGATCAGGACGTCGAGCACCATCTGGCCGCTCGCGAGCTGCGCGCGAAGCGCGTCGTCGTCGGGCAGCGACACCTTCGGGTGGACGACGTCGAACATGACCGCGACCGGCGCGTCATTGGCTTCCAGCGTCCGGGCGATCGTCGTGGCCGGGGCGATCGGCGCGAGACCCAGAGCCTCGCCCACCTCGGCGCCGACCGCACGCCGCTCGATGTGCAGATCGGCGCTCGACAGTGTGAGGCCTCGACGCTCGGCCAGCGACGAATAGGGCTCCAGGCGCTCGAGCCGCTCGCCCAGCGCCGCCGGCCCGGTCGCGCGGCCGACGAACGTGCCGCTTCCCTGCCGGCGCACGATCTCCCCGCGTTCCTCCAGGCGGTGGAGCGCGCTGCGCAGCGTGCCGCGCGAGATGCCGAGCATCGTCGCGACCTCGTGCTCGGGCGGCAGGCGATCGCCCTGCCGGTAGCGGCCGCCGGCCAGCCAGACGTGGAGGGCCTCTTCCGCACTGTCGACAAGCGATGGAGCGCGCTGATCGGTGGAGCGGTTTTCACCACTCGCACCCGCCCGTCGCCATCGTGGCGCCACATCCTCGCGGGCCACCTTGTCGCCCTCCTCCCCACGCGCTTTTGGACATATTGTGTCAAGAGGTGCAAAACGCCCGTGCCAGCTGTCTTTCGGCGCCGGTGGGGGTCCTGCCACGCGACGGCGTTCTCGGTCAGCCAAGCGCCCGATCACGGGCTACCTGCGCCCGCCGGGCCAGCTCGTTCGCGTCGTCGACCGCCGCGCCCGCGGTCAAGTTGGTCGCCACCAGCCGAGCGGCGGCCTGCGCCGAGGCGGCCGCGAGCAACGCGCCGGCGATCGCGTCTCCGGACAGGTTCGGGTTCCCCGTCCGCGCGAGCTCAGCGGCCTGCTGGGCCAGCTCAGCGCCGATCCGAGCGATCTCGAGCGGCGATCGCGACGCCTCCTCCTGCGCGTTCTGCACCCGGGCAGGCCGCTCGGGGTCCTCGCGCGGCAGCCGGAGCGCCTCGAGCACCGGCTCGAAGGCGTGGAGCTCTACCTCGGCGAGCTCGAGGGCGCGCTCCCGGAGCTCGCCGGCACGCCGAGCCGAGTCTTCGGCCCCCGCACTCGCGGTGAACGCCGCCGCCATCTGGACGAGCGCCGCGGCCAGTGCGGCTGCCATCGCCGCCACGGTGCCGCCGCCCGGCGCAGGCGTCCGCGCCGCGACGTCGTCGAGAAGGGCCTGCAGCGAGCGCTCAGAAAAGGCCGACGGTCCGCCCCTCGGCGTCGATGTCGATGTTGAGCGCGGCCGGCGTCTTGCCGAGACCCGGCATCTGCATGACGTCGCCGCACAGGGGGACGAGCCAGCCCGCTCCGGTGTACGCGCGGATGTCGCGGACCGGGAGGGTGAAGTTCTCGGGCGCGTTCAGCAGCGACGGGTCCGCCGACAGCGATAGGTGGGTTTTCGCCATGCACACCGGGAAGTGGCCGTGACCCTCGCGGGTGAACTGGGTGAGCTTCGCCTCCGCCTCGGGATAGAAGTAGACGTCCTTGGCCCCGTACACCTGCTTGGCCACCGCCTCGATCTTGTCCTGGAGCGGCTCGTCGTCCTGGTAGATCTGGTGGAAGGTGTTCGGCTGCTCGCACGCCTCGACCACCGCCGAGGCG
>DATBYI010000271.1:0-10213 GCA_036513815.1 Solirubrobacteraceae bacterium | reverse complement strand
CGGCCAATCGTCACGCGTCCGGCGCCGAGCGGGAAGCTCTCGCCGGCGCGTCCGCCGCCTGACCGGATCACCAGCGCCGGCCCCCGCTCGATGACGTCGTCCAACTCGATCTCCTCGAGTTCACCCGTCTCACCCAGCTTGTAGGTGGCCGTCGTGGTGCCGGGTGCCGGATCGGAGTGGGCGAGGAACGCTCCACAACGTTGGCAGTAGTTGGCTCCGTCGTCGTTGGCAAAGCCGCACTCTGGGCAGTGCTGGGCCACCGACGCCGGCTACTCGGACTCGGACCCCGGGACGCGACCGGCGAGGATGTCGGTCAGCTGCTGGACGTCGGCGCCGCTGATGACCAACTCGCCGGTCTCGTCCTTCTTGCGCAGCCGGTTGACCAGCTCGGCACGGAGGATGTCGATCTTGCCGTGGAGGATGCGCCGGCGGTAGGAGATCTCCATCTCCTCATCGGTCAGCTGCTTGATGAGTTCCTTCAGCTCCTGATCGGTGAGCGAGCCGAGGTCGGGAAACGTGTCCATGTAGATCAGATCCTCCGGGTCTTCCGGTCCGAGTGCGCGGGGACCGCGAGTATAGCCTGGCAAAGTGCGAGGCTCAATCTGAGCTTGAGAGTTTGCCTCGCACGTTACGAGCGTGTCGGTCGAGCCTGCTGCGCGCGGATTTCGCGGGCTCCCCGGCGCACGTAGAGAGCGGCCGAGACGAGGCCGAGCGCCATCCCCACGTAGAGCATTATGAGGGCTAGCCAGTGGACGCCCGCCATCGCGAAAAACGGGGCGCCGGCGATGGGCGCCACGCCGAGCCGGCCGGGCCAGTTGATCACGAGCTCCACCCCGCGCCGCAGCGCGTACCGACTCGCCACCAGCATGAACAGCTCGCGGGCGATGACGATCGCGATGGCCCACCGCGGTAGCAGCGAGAAGTGCCAGCAAACGACCATGCCGGAGACGATCAGCAGCCGGTCGACGAGCGGGTCCAGGAGCGCCCCGAGACGGCTGTACTGGCCGGTCAGGCGCGCCACAAAGCCGTCGAGGTAATCCGACCAGCCGATCACCGCGAAGAGCACGACGGCGAGAGCATCGTGACCGTCCGTGCTGGTCAGCGCGATGACCAGGAAGGCGGGAATCCCGAGCAGTCGGCAGAAGTCGATCGCGTTCGGGAGGGTCCACGGATTGAGCGGGTGGCCGGACAACGTCTGGTCGGGCGGCGGTCCCGACCGGTCGAGGCCCGTCAACCGGCGCTTGCTGACATCCGGACTCATCGCCCGCAAGCCATCCGGCTCAAGGCAGGCCGCGCCAGAGGGCGGCGATCTCCTCCGCCGCGTCCTCGAGCAGCACCGACGAGTTCTCCCTGCCCCGCCGGATCTGCACCTCCACCTCGCCGGCACCGAGCGTGCGCTTGCCGACGGTGACGCGCAAGGGGCACCCGAGGAGCTCGGCGTCGGTGAACTTCTCCCCCGGTCCTGCATCGCGATCGTCGTAGAGCACGTCGAGCCCGAGCTCCTGGAGCTCGCCGTAGAGCCCGTCCGCGAAGGCACGCTCCTCGGTGCCATCCTTGCCCACGACGACGAGCTCGACGTCGAACGGCGCCATCGAACGCGGCCAGGAGATGCCGCGCTCGTCGGCGTACTGCTCGACCGCAGCGGCGGCGGCCCGCGCGGGCCCGAACCCATACGAGCCCATCCAGATGAGCTGCTCGCGGCCCGATTCGTCGAGGTAGGTGGCGCCCAGGGGCTTGGAGTAGCGGGTGCCGAGCTTGAAGATGTTGCCTACCTCGATGGCCGGCTCGATCCGGACCGAGCTGCCGTTGACGGTGTCTCCGGCCACCACTGCGCGGACATCGACGGTCTCGTAGTTGAAGTCGCGGCCGGGCTCGACGCCGCGGAGGTGCGCATCGGGCTCGTTGGCGCCCGCCACGTAGCCGCCCGGCGCTACGCCCGCGTCGAGCAGGATCGGCATCTCGGCGCCGACCGGGCCTATGTACCCCGGGGGACCGAGCCGCGACGCGACCTCGTCGGGATGAGCGGGACGGAAGTCGGCGCCCAGCGCGTTGCGCAGCTTGATCTCGTTGACGCGATGGTCCCCCCGGAGCACCACGAGGCGCATCTCGTCACCGTCGAGAACGACCGGAAAAGCCTTGAGGAGGGCACCGGCCGGGACGCTCAGGGCGGTGGCGACCGCGTCGATCGTCGTCATGCCCGGAGTCGAGACGATCTCGGGGGCCGCCAGTGCCGCCCCGAGCGGCACGGGCTGCGCGTCGGCGCTCGCCACCTCGAGGTTCGCCGCGTATCCCGCGGCAAGGGCCACCTCGTTCTCGCCGGCTGGGCACGGGGCCATGTACTCGTGCGCGCCGCTGCCCCCCATCATCCCGACGTCGGCCTCGACTCGGTACCACTCGAGGCCGCAGCGGTCCATGATCCGGTCGTAGGCGACGACGTGCTTGTCGTAGGCGACGGCGAGCCCCTCCGCGTCGCGGTCGAACGTGTAGGCGTCCTTCATGATGAACTCGCGTGTGCGCAGGACGCCGGCGCGCGGCCGCGGCTCGTCGCGCTCCTTGATCTGGAAGTGATAGAGGATCAGCGGCAGATCGCGGTAGGACTTGACGGCGGCGGCGACGTGGCTCGTCACGGCCTCCTCGTGCGTCATCGCGAGAACCAGGTCCGCTCCGCGCCGGTCTTTCAGCTTGAACAGCTCGTCGATGTCGTAACGCCCGGTGCGCCGCCACAGCTCCGCGGGCTGGAGGACCGGCATGAGCATCTCCTGGCCGCCGATCGCGTCCATCTCCTCACGCACGATCTGGACGATCGCCTCGTGGACGCGCCACCCGGCCGGAAGCCACGTCCAGAGCCCTGATCCGACCTGGCGGATCAGACCGGCCCGGACCATCAGCTTGTGCGAGATCGCCTCGGCGTCGGCCGGCGGCTCGCGTTCGGTGGGCAGGAAGTATGTGGACAGGCGCGTCATTCGAGCGCCAAGCGTACCCGCGTGATACAAGAACGGACGTCCTCAGAACCAGATGCAAGGAGCAGCCCGATGGCATACGAAGTTCCGCCGCTGCCGTACGACTACAACGCTCTCGAGCCGACGATCGACGAGCAGACGATGCACCTGCACCACGACAAGCACCACCAGGCCTACGTGACGGCCGCCAACGGCCTGCTGGAGGGCACCGAATGGGCCGACAAACCCGTCGATGAGGTCCTCAAGAACCTGGACAAGCTGCCCTCAGACAAGCAGGCTGGGGTCCGCAACCAGGCCGGCGGCCACTCCAACCATTCGAAGTTCTGGGAGTGGATGTCACCGAACGGTGGCGGCGAGCCCGACGGCGACCTGCGTGCGGCGATCGATGCGGCGTTCGGGTCGTTCGACGACTTCAAGGCCCAGTTCAAGGACAACGGCGTCAAGCGCTTCGGCTCGGGCTGGACGTGGCTCGTGCACGACGGCTCGGGGCTCGCGCTCCTGTCGACCGCCAACCAGGACAGCCCGATCTCGGACGGCAAGACGCCGCTGCTCGGCAACGACGTGTGGGAGCACGCCTACTACCTGACCTACAACAACCGTCGCCCCGATTACCTCGACGCGTGGTGGAACGTCGTGAACTGGCCCAAGGTGGCCGAGGGGTTCGCGGCCGTCAGCTAATTAGGTCTCGCTTCGCTCGACATCCGTGGGGCCGCTAAGGCGCCGCCGTCAGGCGCCGCCGACAAGGTCCCAGTCCCCGTCCGGACGGGCCCGCTTGGCCCCATGGATGCCGCGAAGCGGCCCAAAACGACCGGCTAGGCCCGCGTGAAGCGACGCCCGGCCACCGGCGAGGTCTCTTCGTCGAGCTGAGCCGCCGCCGCTTCCATCGCAGCGAGGCGCTCGGGAGTCATCGCGGTGGCGTCCTCGTTCTCGGCCAGCCACTGCTCGGCCTCCGCCGCCGCCCGCTCGTCGCGGACGACGCGCTGGCCCGCGGCGTAGTACTTGTCGATCTCGGCGAACAGCTCGTCGACGAGGTTCTCGGTCTTGACCTTGCGGATCATCTTGCCCTTCGAGTAGATCGCTCCGGCGTCCTTGGCGCCGGTGATCCCGAAGTCGGCGTGCCGCGCCTCCCCGATGCCGTTGACGGCGCAGCCGAGCACCGAGACCTCGATCGGGTCGTCGTAGGCCTCGAGCCGCCGTTCGACCTCGGCCACGATCGTGTCCATGTCGAACTGGAGGCGCCCGCAAGTGGGGCAGGCGATCAGGACCGGGCCCCGCTCGCGCAGCTTGAGCGCCTTGAGGATCTCCCAGGCGACCTTGACCTCCTCCTCGGCGTGGAAGGTCGAGAGCGAGATTCGGATCGTGTCGCCGATGCCGTCGGCCAGGAGCGTGCCGAGGCCCACCGCCGACTTCAGCGAGCCGGACCACTTCGTGCCGGCCTCCGTGATCCCGAGGTGGAGCGGGTACGGGATCCGCTCGGACAAGAGGCGGTTCGACGCGATCGTGTTGGGGACGCTCGTCGACTTCATCGAGACCTTGAAGTTCGTGAAATCGAGCCGCTCCATCAGCGCGACGAACTCGACGGCGGCGGTGACGAGCGCCTCGACCGGGTTTTCGTACTCGAGCTCGCGCAGGTGCGCTGGCAGCGATCCCGAGTTGACGCCGATCCGCAGCGGCGTGCCGAGTTCGTTGGCCCGCTTGGTGACGAGCGCCACCTTGTCGGGGCCGCCGATGTTGCCCGGGTTCAGACGCACGCAATGGGCGCCGGCGTCGAGGGCCTTCAGGGCCAGCGTGTAGTTGAAGTGGATGTCGGCGATGACCGGGATCGGCGAGTCCTTGACGATCCTCTCCAGCGCCTCGACGTCCTTCTCGCGCGGGACGGCGACGCGGACGATGTCGGCGCCCGCCTCGGCCACGCGGCGAATCTGGTCCATGGTGGCCTTGAGGTCGGCCGTCTCGGTCTTGGTCATCGTCTGGACCGCGACCGGGGCGCCACCGCCGATCGGCACGCCACCAACCTGGATCTGGCGTTCTGAGGCCATGCCGCCAGTGTAGAGCCGTCGCTTCGACTGATCGCGCATCCCGCGGCACCGCTCCCCGAAACGTCTCCGCGGACGCTCGGCCCGACCTGCGTAACACGTCACGACACGCGGGTTCTCAGGGCGGTGACGGGCTATGCATGCCCCACATGCGCAATCCGTCACGGTCTCTGGGAAGCGGACGTTGTGTCGAGTTATGCACGCCGGGGCGAGGGATATGGTGGCGGGCGAGCTCCTGGCACAGCCGGCGCGCGGGCGGATCGGCGCTTGCACACCCCGCCCGGGCGCAACTTCCGAGCCTCCGGCAGGTTGGACTTCTCGTGCCCAAAATCACACGCCTCCTCCCCATCGCCGCGGTCCTGCTGAGCGGCCTCGCCATCCAGACCGCCCCCGCCGGCGCCTCCATCACCCAGGAGTCGATCTTCCAGGACGACTCGCAGCTCATGGCCAACCCGGCCGGGACGCTGCAGACGCTGCGCGACCTCGGCGTCCAGCGGGTCCGCGTCAACGTGACGTGGAACCAGATCGCGCCGCAGGCGAGTTCGAGGCAGGCGCCGAAGGGTTTCACCGCGACGAACCCGGCGGCCTATCCGGCGTCGGGCTGGGGCATCTACGACGAGATCGACCGGGCGGCGGCCGCCGACGGGATCAGCCTCGATTTCACGCTCAACGGGCCGGCGCCGTTGTGGGCCACGGGCACCGGCGCGCCACGCGGGACTACGGGGTACTTCCTGGCTGACTGGGAGCCCTCGGCGGCGCAATACGGGTCTTTCGTCCGGGCGGTGGGCACGCGCTACGACGGGTCCTACAAGCCCGCCGGATCGGCCACCGCTCTGCCCCGCATCAGCTTCTGGTCGATCTGGAATGAGCCCAACTACGGCTACGACCTCGGGCCGCAGGGCACCGGAACGCGTCAATCGACGCCCAACAGCCCGCGCATGTACCGCGGTCTCGCCGACGCGGCGTGGAGCGGATTGCAGTCCAGCGGCCACACCACCCGGAGCGACACGATCCTGTTCGGCGAGGTGACCCCGCACGGCCTGAACGCCTGGGGCGTCTTCTCGAACATGAAGCCGCTCGTCTTCCTGCGCTCGCTCTACTGCGTGAACTCGAGTTATCACGAGCTTCGTGGGTCGGCCGCCTCGGCCCAGGGCTGCCCGACCACGGCGGCCGCGTCCCGAAGCTTCGTGAAGCAGAACCCGGTGCTGTTCAGCGCCAGCGGGTTCGCCGACCACCCCTACGACGAGGCGTCGGCACCGAACGAGCCGACGCACCTGTGCGGGTCGAAGCTGTGCCTCGGGTCCCCGGAGGATCCCGACTTCGCCGACCTGCCGAACGTCTCCCGGGTCGAGAGCACGCTGGACCACTTGAACTCCGTGTACGGCTCGCGCACGCACTACGCCGTCTGGAGCACCGAGGACGGAGTCCGGACCAAGCCGCCCGACCCGGTCGAGGGCGTGAGCCAGGCCACGGCGGCCCTCTACATGAACGAGGCCGAGTATCTGAGCTACAAGCAGTCGCGGGTGTACAGCTACTCGCAGTACGGGCTGCGGGACCAGCCCGCACCGGCCGATTTCGATACCGGCCTCGAGAATCCCAACGGCAGCGACAAGCCGGGCTTCAACGCCTACCGGATGCCGCTCTTCCTTCCGGTCACCTCGACCCGGGCGGGTCGCAAGCTGGAGGTGTGGGGCGGCGTGCGCCCGGCCGGCTACGCCAAGCACGACACCGGTAAGACGCAGAGCGTCCAGATCCAATTCGAGCCCGGGTCAAAGGGTGCCTGGCAGGTGATCGACACGGTCACGATCACCAATTCCAAGGGCTATATCGACGTCCATCTCGCGTTCCCGAGCAGCGGCTCGCTCAGACTCGCCTGGACCTACCCGACCGGCGATCCGCTTCTGAGCGGCGGGACGGTCTACAGCCGGACGCAGGCCATCAACATCAAGTAGCCGGCGCGGCCGGCGGGCCGCTTCCCGAGTCCGGCGGGCCGCCTCCGCCGGGTCCACCCGAGCGCCGGCGGATCGCCATCGCGCCGAACGTGATCGCGGCGAGCGCGAGCACGACGATCACGATGATCAGCCAGGTCGGAAGGAACGAGCTGCCCGAGCTCGACCCGGTGCCGGTGGCGGTCCCGGGCTTGGTGCTGTTCCCGAGCTCCTTGAACAGCTGGCGCTCGATCACGTCGTAGCAGTCCGTGTACTCCTTGACGTCGACCGGCATCTGCGCCAACGCGCCGCGCAGCGCGCTCGGCGAGTAGCTGCCCGTGAGCGTTCCGTGGTCGTTGCAGTCGGCGATCGCCTGGGCCGCAGTCCCGCCGGAAGCCGCCGCGCCGGCCACCGCGGGCACGCCAACCGACGCGGCGCACGCCAGCGCGAGCAGGATGATCGCCCGTCGAATCATCGCCAGAAGCCTATGGGGAAACGTCGCCATATAGACCCATTAGCCGGTCGTAGTAGTGGTCCTCGCCGAAGTGTGCGCGGGCGCGCTCGAGTGACTGCGCTCCGCGCTCCGCCCTCAGTTCTGGACTCTGCCAAAGCTCGGTCAGACGTGCGGTCCAGGCGGCAAGATCGGTGGCGGGGAGGGCAGCCTCGTCCCCCACCATTTCGGGTAGTCCGCCTCGATTGGAGGCGAGCACCGGGACGCCGGCGGCGAGCGCTTCGAGCACCGAGTACGGACACGGCTCCTCCCACCGTGAGGGTGCGAGCACGACGGCCGCCCGCCGGCGTAGGTCGGCCAGTTCGCTCGGCTCCAGGAGCCCGGCGAAGCGCACGTCGGCCCCGGCAGCGAGGGCGCGCAGGCGCGGCTCGTCGGGGCCGGCGCCCGCGACGAGGACCGGGACCCCCGCGGCGCGCGCCGCCGAGATCGCGGTGTCGAAGCCCTTCTCCTCGGTGAGGCGCCCCGCGACGAGCGCGAACTCGCCCGCGCCGGCGCGGGAGTCGGGGGCCAGGTCCTCAGTGGGGACGAAGTTGGGCAACGTGGCGGTTAACGAGGGCGGTAGGCCCAAGTCGCGCAGATGTCTTGCGAGCGCGCCGCTGACGGCCACGAACTGGTCGACGTGCTCGAACAGGTGCGGCTGCTGCCGGCGCAGCGCGGCAGCGTAGACGACGGCCTCCCCGAGCGATCCGCGGCAGCGCAGGCGCAGCCCGGCCTGTGTCGAACCCCGCCGGCAGCGAAAGCAGGGCGCGCCGTCCCGGTAGGCGATGCCGATTGCGCAGAACAGTCTGAAGTTGTGGACATGAAGCACCGTCCGGGCGCCAGCCGACTGGGCAGCGGCGAGCGCTCGCCACCCGAAGAGCGGATGGATGTTGTGGGCGTGGACGACGCGCACTCCGTGCTCGCGCACGGCGCGCGCGATCTCTCCGGGGTGAAGGCCACCGGCCAGCAGCCCGGTGGCCGCTCTCGCCGGGCCCAGACCGTCGCTCGAGCGCTCGAGCACCTCGACCGATTGCCCTCGGCGCGCGAGCAGCGCCGCGAGATCGGCCACAGCGCGCTCCTCGCCACCGGCCGCGCGGTAGCGGTTGTGGAGGATCAGGATCACGCGTCGGGCGACGAGCCCGGGCTCTGCACCAGGACCGCACCCCCCGGGGGGCCCGGGCCGAGCAGCTTCGGTGCGAGCGCGGCGATGACCGGCGGGGTCAGAACGCGCGCCGGCGAGAACGAGAAGCGATCCACGCGGTAGCCATTCACTCGCCGCGTTGCGATCAGCTTCACGCCAGAGGGGAGCGGATCGGCGAGAGCCTGCCAGGTGTAACCGACCACATCGAGCTCGCCGATCCTCACCGGGCTCGAGGACTGGCTGAACCCGGATGGCTTGGTCCACGGGACGCCGGGGAGATAAAGCATCAGCGGATCGGTGGCGAGCCCGCCGTCGTAGGCGACGATCGCGCGCCGGCTCGATGGGGTGCCCAGCGCGTGCGCCACCGCCCGCCAGTCCGGCCGCTGATAGGCGGCGTCGGTGTCGATCCTGATCAGCCCGTAGGCGAATCCCCCGAGCAGGACCGTCGCGAGCGCGGCCCCGGGAACGCGCAGGCGGGTCGTCGTGCAGGCCGTCGCGACGACGATCGAGAGCGGCACGAAGGCGGGGATCACGGCGCGCTCGAGGTAGTAGTCCTTGCCGAGGAGGGCGGCGAGGATCGGAAGGAGCAGGACGCAGCCGGCGAGCACGGCGGCGATCCCGGCCCCGCGAAGCTCGTCGCTGTCCGCGCCGACAATCAGGAGCGCGATCAGAATCGCCACGAGGACCGCAGCGCCGATCAGCCCGTAGCTCAGCAACGAGCTCTCGAACGGGGGCCCGAGGGCAAACGCGACGGGAACCTCCCGGATTCGCGTGATCAGCGACGTGTCTCCGATGAACCCGAGCAGCGAGTTCGTGGCGTGAGCGAGCAGCAGCGGTATGAGCGCCAGCTCGATTACGACGAGGGCCGCGACGGCGATGACCGTGGCGCGCCTGCGCGCGACGTAGAGCAACCACACCGCCTCAGGCGCGACGAGGAAGCCGGCGAAGTAGTGAGTGAGGAGCGCCAGTCCCGAGAACACCCCCCACCAGGCGATATTGCGCGTCGACGCGTCGCGGAGCGCGCGGGCGAAAAAGAGCAGCGAAACGCCGCAGAACGCGGCCACGAGGATGTACTCGCGGGCCTCCTGCGAGTACCAGACCATGAACGGGTTGATGGCCACGAACGCCGCCGCCAGCAGCCCGGCCCGGCGGGAGACGAGTTCCCGACCGCACAGGAAGGTGATCGGAATGAGCGCGGTGCCGGCCAGAGCAGAGAGCGACCGCAGGGCCACGGCACCGTCACCGAACAGGTGAACCCAGACCCAGCCGACCACGAAGTACAGCGGCGGTGCCGTCTCGACGGCATTGAAGAAACTGAGCATCGAGCCCAGCGAAAGGTGAAGCTCGTGGGCGGCCTGCGCTTCGTCGAACCAGTAGCTCTGCGAGCCCAGCGTCGCGAAACGAACGAGCGCCCCGACGGCGACGATGCCGACGAGGAGCCATGTTTCGGCTGGCCTGCTTGCTACTCTCAGCGCCCTGAAGGTCCGGGCCGCCACTGCGGCGTCCGAGCGGGCCGGGACAAGCATCCGCGCGCATTGTAGAGCGGGGAGTGAACGCTAACCCTCCTCCGCGACTGTCCTCACCGCAATCCGTTTAAACCGTTCAGATCCTCCGATGTCGCCTTTCCTTACACCGCTCCGGAGGGCGCTGGCGCTCGG
>DATBYI010000270.1:0-9378 GCA_036513815.1 Solirubrobacteraceae bacterium | reverse complement strand
GCGCGGGGAGACGAGGTCCCCCACGGTGGCCATGGCCAGGGTCATGACGCCGCCGGCCCCGATGCCCTGAGCGGCTCGGAACGCGATCAGCTCACCGATGCTCTGCGCTGCCCCGGATAGCGCCGAGAAGCCGATGAAGATGACGATGGCCGCGCGCAGCAGGTTTTTGCGCCCGTGCAGATCGGATGCCTTGCCCCACAGGGGCGTCGTCGCCGCCGCGCCGAGCACGTACACAGTGACGACCCACGGGAGATCGCCGAGGCCGCCGAGCTGCCCGGCGATCGTCGGCAACGCCGTGGACATGATCGTCTGGTCGAGCGCGGCGATGAACATCGCCACGAGCAGCCCGCCGAAGGCGAGCATCAATGGTTTGCGGCTATGTAGAGTGGACATAAATTTAGGGTAACTCTAGATTTAGGCCGTGTCAAGGATTGTCGTTAAGATGAGATCCATGGCTACCGAGGTCGGACTTCGCGAGCGCAAGAAGCAGCGCACCCACCAGCTGATCGCCGAGACCGCCTGGCGCCTGTTCGCCGAGCGGGGGTTCGATCAGGTTCCGGTGTCAGAGATCGCTGCCGCGGCCGAGGTCTCGGAAGCCACGGTGTTCAACTACTTCCCGACCAAGGAGGACCTCGTCTTCCATCGGATGCAGGCGTTCGAGCAGGAGCTTCTGGGCGCGATCCGGGACCGTCAGCGGGGAGAGTCGATCGTGCAGGCGTTCGGACGCTTCGTACTCACGGCGCGCGGCTTCCTCGCCTCGGACGACCCGGGCGCCGACGAGGGCATGCGCGCGGCGGCCCGGGTGATCACCGGCAGCCCGGCGCTGATGGCGCGTGAGCGAGAGATCCTCGAGACCTACACCGACACGCTGGCGGCGTTCATTGCCGAGGAACGCGGGATGGCGGCCGGCGACGTCGAGCCGTGGGTGGTGGCCAACGCACTGATCGGCGTGCACCGGGCGCTCATCGCCTACGTTCACCGCCAGGCGCTGGCCGGCGTCGAGAACCGGCGGATCGCGCGGAACATGCGCGCCCAGGGCAAGCGGGCGCTCGCCCGGCTAGAGCACGGAATCGGGTAGAGGGCTCGCCGCTACCCGGCCGGCGAGTGGGGGCGCGCTACCCCGCCGGCGAGTGCGGGCGCGCTACCCGGCCGGCGTGAACTGGCTGGCGGTGAACATCGCCCCCTGCGGGTCGCGGATGACAGCAGTCCTTGTCCACCGGCTGTCCTCGGCCGCGAGGACCTCGGCGCCGAGCTGTGTGGCGGAGTCGACGGTGGCGTCCCGATCGGCCACGGCGAACGCGACGTGCCAGTGGGGGGTCGTGCCGGGCTCGAGCGGAGCGATCCAGGCGATCGCATCCGAGAAGCCCGGGGGAGCGCCGCCGGCCTGGTGACGCGCGCGGATGTCGGGGTCGACCGTGGCCGCTAAATGGTCCGCGTACCCGGGACGGCGAACCATCGTCGCGAACCCGAGGTCCTCGACCACCCAGCCGAACAGCCCGACGTAGAAGTCGGTGGTGTCGCGTCGGTCGGTGTGCAGGTCACTGAAGTTCCAGCTGCCCGGCTCGTTGACCACCTGCGCTCCCAGCCGTTTGCCGGCCTGCCATAGGCGGAACGCCGCCCCAGCAGGATCGGTGCAGAACGCCGTGCGTCCTGCCGGGCCGGGGGCGAACGGCGCGGTTGGGACCTGTCCGCCGGCGTCGGCGACTCGCGCGGCCGTGGCGTCAGCGTCGTCGACCGCGATGTAGGTGTTCCACGAGGCCGCACCGGGGTCGGCCAGCGAGAGGCCCGCGACGTCGCGTCCGTCGAGCGTGGCGATGGCATACAGAGGTGCGCCGGGCGGCGAGACTGTCTCGAACGTCCACCCAAACAGCCGGCGGTAGAAGTCCTGGGCCGCCTCGGGATCGGGCTGCTCGGTGTCGATCCAGCTCGGGACACCTTGGGGGTAGGTTCGTGTTGGGGTCATGCCGTCAGGCTGGCACCAATTGAGGACCGGTTCGGTCCGCTACGGTTGATCGAAACCGGGTGTGGTGGTGAGATGACAGGCGAGCACGGGCTCGACCCGCTGCAAGAGACAGTCGATCATGTGCGCGGTCCTGAGTCCGCGAGCGTGATCCTCGAGTACGGGGATTACGAGTGTCCGTTTTCGCGTCGGGCGTACCGCGCGATCCAGAGCATCGAGGCGCAGCTGGGAGACGGGGTGCGCTTCGCGTGGCGGCACTTTCCGTTGACCGAGATCCACCCGCACGCGCTGTCCGCGTCGCTGGCGGCGGAGGCCGCCGCGGAGCAGGGTCGCTTCTGGGAGATGCACGACGTCCTGTTCCACCGGCAACAGGCACTCGAGGACGACGATCTTCGCCGCTACGCGGGTGAGCTCGGCCTCGATCTCGACCGGTTCGACCGCGACTGGGCGGGCGAGGCCGCGCCGAAGCGCGTGGAGCGCGACTACCGCAGCGGCCTCGAGTCCGGCCAGGTGCTCGGCACACCGACGCTGTTCATCGACGGGGTCGTGCACGAGGGCGGGTTCGACGCCGAGACCCTCTTGGCCGCGCTCACCCGATGAGCCCGATTATCGTTGCGTCATGACCGATTCTTCGCCCCGCCGCCGTCCCGCCATCGTCGTAGTCGACGACGAGCCGGCCGTGCTCGCTGCCGTAGCCCGCGACCTGCGGCGCGGATTCGGCGAGCACTACCGGATCGTGCGCGCCGGCTCCGGCGAGGAGGGACTCGAGGTACTGCGTGAGCTGGCCCGGCGGGGCGAGCAGGTGGCGCTGCTCGTGGCCGACCAGCGGATGCCGGGACTGTCGGGGACGGACTATCTCGTCCGCGCGCGCGAGTTGGTCCCGACGGCCAAGCGCGTACTGCTGACCGCGTACGCCGATACCGAGGCGGCGATCCAGGCCATCAACGAGGTCTCGCTCGACTACTACCTGCTCAAGCCGTGGGACCCGCCCGAGGAGAAGCTGTTCCCGGCCGTCGCCGATCTGTTGGGGACTTGGGAGGCCGGCGCCGCGCTCGAGTCGGGCGGCGTGCGCGTGATCGGCCACCGCTTCTCCCGGGCGACGCACGATCTGCGCGACTTCCTGGCCCGCAATCAGATCCCGGGGCGCTGGCTCGACGTCGAGCGCGACGCCGAAGCCCGCCAGCTGCTCAAGGTGGCCGACGTCCCTGACGACCGCCTGCCGGTCGCGCTGCTCGAGGATGGGACCGTGCTCGAGCGCCCGACGGTGTTCGAGCTCGCCGAGCGGCTCGGCGTGGTCGGCCAGCCGACGTCCGAGCACTACGACCTGGTGATCGTCGGCGGCGGTCCGGCTGGGCTCGCCGCGGCGGTGTACGGCGCGTCGGAGGGGCTGAAGACGATCATGGTCGAGCGCGAGGCACCGGGCGGCCAGGCGGGGCAGTCGAGCCGGATCGAGAATTACCTTGGCTTCCCGACCGGGCTGAGCGGGTCCGATCTCACGCAGCGCGCCACCGTTCAGGCCCGCCGGCTCGGGGCCGAGCTGTTGACGCTCCAGGACGCCGCCGCGCTGCACGTCGAGGGCTCCGGGCGGATCGTCGAGCTCACCGGTGGAAGTACGCTGAGCGCGTCGAGCGTGCTCGTCGCCTCGGGCGTCTCCTACCGCCAGCTCGACGTGCCGGGTTTCGCGGAGCTAAACGGCCAGGGCATCTACTACGGAGCCGCCCTGACCGAGGCGAGGTCGTGCGCCGACCAGCACGTGGTCGTGATCGGTGGCGCCAACTCGGCGGGACAGGCCGCGGTGTACTTCTCGAATTACGCGAGTCGCGTCACGATGCTGGTCCGGGCCGACTCGCTAGCCAAGTCGATGTCGCAGTACCTGATCGAGCAGATCGAGGCGCTCAAGAACGTCGAGGTCCGCACCCGAACCCAGGCGATCGGCGCGGAGGGCGACGGGCGGCTGCGCACACTGCGCATCAGCACGGCCGACGGGGAAGAGGCCCTCGAGCCGGTCGACGCGTGCTTCGTGCTGATCGGAGCGGTGCCGCGGACGGACTGGCTCGCCGGCGTCGTCGCGCGCGACGAACGCGGCTTCATCCTGGCCGGGCTTGACGCAAAGAACGATCGCTGGCCGCTCGAGCGCGACCCGTTCCCGCTCGAGACGAGCGTCCCCGGCGTGCTCGTGGCCGGCGACGTGCGGGCGCGTTCGATCAAGCGGGTCGCGAGCGCGGTAGGCGAGGGATCGATGGCGGTGTCGCTCATCCACCAGTATCTGGCCGAGGCATGACGACCGCTCACGACAAGTCGGTGTCGGTTGCCGATCTGCGTCCGGTCGATCTGTTCGACGACCTCGACGACGGGGCGTTGGCCGAATTTGCCGCTGCCGCGGAGTGGCGTCACGTGGAGTCCGGCACGGTCGTGCTCGAGGCCGGCGAGCCGACCGAAGGGATGTTCTGCCTGCTCGACGGGACGCTCCAGCTCTTTCAACGCGACGGTGACCGCTTCGAACCGATCGGCCGGCAGACCGCACCAACCTGGATCGGCGCTATCGCCACGCTCACCGAAGGAGATTTCGTCTCCCGCATGGTGGCGGTCGGCGAGGCGGATCTCGCCCTGATTCCGTCGGCCGAGTTCCGCCGGCTCGCCCTGGCTAATCCAGACGTGCACCGTCGAATCATGCGCCAGGTCAGGCCGATCATGACCCGCATGACTGCGATCCAGCAGAACCGCGAGCACCTGACCGCGCTCGGCACGATGGCCGCTGGCCTGGCCCACGAACTCAACAATCCGGCGGCGGCCGCGAAGAGCGCGGCCAACGACCTGGGCGAGGCGCTCGAGGTGATCGGTGCGACGCTCCGCGAGTTCGTCGACGCCGGGATCGAGCGCGAGGATGCAGCACGGATCGCCGACCTGCGCGACCAGGCGCTCAAGCAGTGCGCCGAGCGCGGCCCGGTATCGGCCCTCGACGCCGCCGACGCGGAGGACGAGATGCGTGATCAGCTCGAGGCGCTGGGCGTACCCGAGGCGTACCGGCTGGCCGAGCCATTGGCGGCGGCCGGGCTGGACGGCAGCTGGCTCGAGGAGCTGCAGGGGCTGGCCGGATCGGCCACGCCGGCCGCGCTTCGCTCGATCGTCGGGTCGCTCAGCGCGCAGCGGCTGGTCAGTGATCTGCGTGACTCCACCGAGCGGATGAGCACGCTCATCGGCGCGATCAAGGCCTACGCATACATGGACCGGGGCGGCCTCGTCCAGGCCGATGTCCACGAAGGCCTCGAGACGACGCTCAAGCTTCTCGGACACAAGCTCAAGCACAAGCAGATCGAGATCGATCGCGACTACGACCGCACACTCCCGCCGCTGACCATCTACGGCTCAGAGGTCAATCAGGTGTGGACGAACCTGATCGACAACGCGATCGACGCGGTCGGGGACACCGGGACGATCACCGTGCGGACCCGGCCCGACGGCGACTGCATCCTGGTGGACATTGCCGACACCGGCCCGGGGATCCCAGCCGACGCCCGGCGGCACGTGTTCGAGCCGTTCTACACCACCAAAGACGTGGGGCACGGAACGGGTCTCGGCCTGGACACCGTCCGCCGGATCGTCGTCGAGCGCCACGGCGGTTCGGTCACGTTCGACACCGGCGAGGCGGGCACGACCTTCCACGTGTGGCTGCCTCTCCCAGCCATCACCATCCCTCGATCCACGGAGACCGCGACATGACCACCTGCACCCACCTGGACACCATCACCGTGCTCGAGCTGCCCGAGAGCGTCGCCGGGTGCGAGGACTGCCTGCGCGAGGGCGGCGTGTGGCTGCACCTGCGCATCTGCCTCGAGTGCGGACACGTCGGGTGTTGCGACGACTCGCCCAACCGGCACGCCACCGCGCACTTCCACGCTGACGGCCACCCCCTGATCCGCTCACTCGAGCCCGGGGAGGACTGGAGCTGGTGCTACGTGGATGAGGTGGCCATGATCATCCCTGACGTCAAGGGCCACACGCGCATCCCGCCCTCGCCGATGCTCACCTAGCAGGCTCCGCGAGCGCAGGAGCGCGACGAGAACGGTCAGCCCTCCGGCGGCAGCGACGAACGCGAAGACGGCACCGGCGCCGGCCTGCTGCGCGAGCACCCCACCCACGGCCGCGCCCAGCGACGCCCCGAGCAGCGACGCGGTGAGGAGCCAGGAGAACGCCTCGGTCTCGGTGCCGGACGGTGCGGCGGAGTCGACGAGCGAGTACAGGCTGGCCACCGTCGGGGCGATGGTGGCTCCGGCCAGCGTGATCATCGCGCCGAGGGCGACCGCGCTGCCCGTGGCCAGGATCAGCGCGCCGTGGGTCAGGGCGAGTGCGGCGAGAAGAAGCGTCACGCCGCGCGGACTCGTCGCGCCACCGCCCCGCCGCGTTGCGACGATGCCGCCCACGAAAGAGCCCGCTCCCCACAGGCCGAGGAGCGGTCCGGCCGCTGCTGTCCCCCCGAGCATGTGGGCCGCCGCGGTGACGCCGACCTCGGTGGCGCCGAACACGACCTCGGTCCCGGCCAGGATCAGGATGAGGGTCCGGATGGCCGGTGAGCGGAGCGATCCGCCGATCCGGAACTTCGGCGCGCCGGAATTGGGATCAGGCCGCCAGCGCCGCGACGCCGGGCGCGTGGCGAATGCGAGCGTCCCGGCGAGCAACGTCACGCCGCTCAGGACGAGAGCGGCCCCGGTCGACCAGATGGCGCCGATGCCGAGTGCGAGTGGCGGACCGGCAACGAAGGTCACCTCGAGCACGGCGGACTCGAACGCGAAAAGGGTTCGCAGCCGATCCGGATCGGGCGCGAGCACGGGGAGCAACGTCCGCACGCACGCGTCGAGGGGCGGGCTGGCCGCGCCGGCGGCGACGGCCAGCGCGATGAGCAGGAGCGAGGGGGCGTCGTGCGGGAGGAGACCGGTCGCGACTAGGGCCAGCGCGGTGACGGTCGCGCCGCCGACGAGCACTCCGGTTTGGCCTCGGCGGTCGACGAGCCCGCCTAGGAGCGGGGCGGACGCCGCGCTGCCCAAGGCGTAGGCCGCGCTGACCGCACCGGCGACGGCGAACGATCCGGTGAGCTGCTGGGCGTGGACGAGCAGGGCGATGCTGAACATGGCCAGCGGCAGCCGGGCGACGATCGAGGTGGCGAGCAGAGCGGGCGCGCCGGGGGCGGCGAGGAGCTTGGGAGAACGGAGGCGAAGGGTCATGGTGCGGCAAAGTACGCTGCAAGCGGCTCAGCGATAAGAGCCAATTCGCATCGGAAGTAGTGAGCCGCTTAGGCGCGCGCCACCGCAGGCGCGCCGCCGAAAATTGCCGGACTCAGAGCAGGTCGGCGATCGTCGCGATGCCGCGCTCGATCGCGGGCTCGCTCAGGTCTCCGAACCCGAGCACGAGCTGAGCGGACTGAAATTTGTCGGCGGCGCCTGACGGCGGCGCCTTAGCGGTGCGCTCGCTCAGCCGGAACAGTCCCATCCCATATAGACCGACCGAGCGGGCTCGGGCCGCCTCGATCGTTCCGACCTCGTCGACCCCGGCGCCGAGGTCGGCCACCGCGTGGAAGCCGGCCGCCAGTCCGTGAAGAGCGACGTGGGGCGCGTGTTCGGAGAGGGAGCGGATCAGGGTGGCGCGACGGGCCGAGTACACGCGGCGCATGTGGCGCAGGTGGCGGTCATAGCGGCCGGACTCGATCATGGTGGCGAGCGCCAACTGCTCGAGCGCGGGCGATCCGCGGTCGCTCAGCCGCTTGTCCTCGGCGAGCGGCTCGAGCAGCCGGGCCGGGCACAGGATCCAGCCGAGCCGGAGTGCCGGCGCGAGCGACTTGCTGACCGTCCCGAGCATGGCCACGCGATCGGGAGCAAGGCCCTGGAGCGCGCCGACCGGATCGCGGTCGTAGCGGAACTCGGCGTCGTAGTCGTCCTCGACGATGATGCCGTCGCGCTCGTTCGCCCACGCAACGAGCGCCTGGCGCCGCTCCGGGGCGAGCGCGGTGCCGGTCGGGAACTGGTGGGTGGGGGTGAGGATCACCGCGCGCAGATCGGTCGCCGCGAGGGCATCGACGTCGATTCCCCGCTCGTCGATCGGGACCGGAACCGCCTCCATCCCGAGGCGCCGGCAGATGACGAAGTAGTCGTCGTCGCCTGGATCCTCGATCGCGACGCGCAGCACCCCGTCGTCGGCGAGCGTGCGGAGCACAAGATTGATGCCCTGCCCGAAACCCGCGCACATCACGATCTGCTCCGGGTCGGCCACGGTGCCGCGCACGCGGCGTAGATAGCCCGCGATCACCTCGCGTACGACGGCGCCGCCGCGCGGATCGCCGTACCCCAGGTCGGCCGGCGTCGCGTTGCGACAGCTCTCGCGCAGCGCCCAGGCCCAGTCCCGCCGTGGGAAGCTCGTCAGGTCGGGGACGCTCGGCCGGAAGTCGACGTCGAGCCGCGGGCCGTCGACCGGTCCGCCCATCGGATCCGACGACGTGATCGATGGCGCTCCCGATGAGGCAGCGGTCGGGGCGCTCGCGGCGACGCGGGTGGCCGAGCCCGAGCTGGCGGTGAGGAATCCCTCCGCCTGCAACTGGCTGTAACACTCGAGCACCAGGCCGCGGGAGATGCCGAGCTCGCTCGCCATCGCCCGCGATGAGGGCACGCGCTCGCCGGCGGCGAGCCGGCCCGACCGGATCGCCTCACGGAGCTCCCGCTCGAGCTGGACCCGGAGCGGCTCGGGCCGCGCGCGGTCGAGTGTCAGCAACACCTCGGGCCCCAGGCCGGCCCACTCGATCGGCATCGATCCGGATGCTACCGGCGAGCCGCTTACATCATTCGATGTTCCAGCCGAAGTAGACCTCGGCCCGGCGGATCCGGTCGCCGTCGAAGGTCAGGACCTCGGTGTTGCGTCCCCGGCTCCCGTCGCTATGGGTCATCTCGTAGGTGACGATCACCTCGTCGCCATCCTGCACCATCCGGACGAACTCGAACCGCTGACCCTTTCCCGCGCCCGGCCAGCAGCGCTCGAAGTAGCCGGCTCGGTCGAGGTCAACGTCGGCGGGACTCGAAAAGCGGAAGTCCTCGGCGACGGTTGCCTCGATAACGTCGCGGTCGCCGCGTGCGAACGACTCGTACATCTGCCGGGCCCGAGTCAGGCGATCGTGGGTCATGTCTGAGATTGACGCGAGACAGTAAACCGGCGCGACAGGCGAAGTACCAACTGAACCCCCGAAGCTCTACTAAAGCTCACGGTTTGCCCGGAGGGCTCAAATGTCGGCCGGCTTCTGCCGATGCCGCTCATGTCGAGAAAGGCTAACTCGTCGCGAGGCGGGGGCGCAAAGCCAGGGGTCTCAGGTCCGAGACAGCCCAGCTGCCGATCGGTAACAGAGATCGTGCCCTGCATGGAGGTTCAGCCTTGTCTTCGTT
>DATBYI010000269.1:0-3882 GCA_036513815.1 Solirubrobacteraceae bacterium | reverse complement strand
AGCAGCGCGCTGGACAGGATCGGCCAGATCGCGCTCTGGTAGGTGTACGACTTCCCGGGGAAGTTGCTGATCCAGTGCCAGTACTCGGTGAGCACGGGCTTGTTGACGCCGAGCTGTTGGTCGAGCGTGGTGACGGCGCTCTTGGCCGCGAGCGGCCCGAGGATTGCTCGGCCAGGATCCCCCGGGAGGATCTGGCCGAGCAGGAACACGATCACGCTCAAAAGCCACAGCGTTATCAGCGCGAGGCCGATCCGCTTGAGGATGAACGTGCCCACGGGGCTCAGTCCGGCTCAGGCCGACTTATATGCGGTGTTGAGGTAGAGCTGCGCGATCGAGGTGGGGTTCAGGCCGCCCACATTGGGCGTGGACGCGGTCAGGCCGTCGATCCAGTACGGGATGATGATCGGCGTCTCCTGGAGCAGCAGGGTCTCGATCTTCCCCGCGATCTGACGCTGGGTCGGGAGATCGATCGCGGCCACGTACTGCTTGACCAGCGAGTCGTACTGCGGGTTGTGGAAGCGCGCCGCGTTCCATGGGCCGTCCGAGGTGAGCGGCGCCTCGAGGAACACATTCGGGACGCCGCGGTCGCCATAGTCGACGAGGCTCATCGTCCCGTCGAGCCAATCGGAGTTGCCGTACGTGCTCTTGCCGTAGTAGAGCGACTGGGATTCGACGTTCAGCGCGATGTTGATCCCGGCCGCCTTGGCGTCCTGCGCGATCACCGTCGCCAGCTGCGGCACCTCCTCGTACTGCTCGGTGTCGAGCTTGACGCCGAACCCGTTCGGGTGTCCGGCCGCCGACAGCAGCTGCTTGGCCATCGAGATGTTCTGGACTCGCTGCGGAACCGTCGTGTCGGTCGACGGGAACCGCGGCCCGAACGGGTTGTCGTTGGCCACGCTGCCGAGCCCGGCCAGGAGCCCGGTGACCATCGCCGGCCGGTTGAGCGTAAGGGCCACCGCCTGGCGCACGCGCGGGTCGGTGAACGGCGCGAGGTCGTTGCGCATCGACAGCTCGCGGTGGTTGGCCGACTTGAGCTTGAGGATCTTGTACGACGAGTTGTTCAGGATCCCCGTCGCGCCGGACGGCACGAACTGCGCCACCACGTCGACGCTGCCGCCCTGAAGCGCCGTGATCATCGGCGTCTGGCTCGTGAAGAACTGGAAGTTCGTCATCGACAACATTGCCTTCGCGCCCCAGTAGCTGGGGTTGGGCACGAACGTCGCACCGACGTTCTGCGTGTAGCTCCCGAGCTTGAACGCGCCGGTGCCGATGAACGTCTTCTGCCATGAGCTGAAGTCGGTCCCCTTGGGCACGATGATCGCGTTGTAGTTGTCTGAGGAGACCAGGTAAGGGAAGTTCCCGTTCGGCGCCTCGAGGGTGAACTCGACCGTGTTGGTGTCGATCGCCTTTACCCCGGATGGCTGCAGCACGCCGGTGAAGGTGGAGAGCGCGTTCGAGGCGTTCTTCGGGTCCGACAGCTGCTGGAAGGTGTAGACGACGTCGGCCGAGCTCATCGCCTGACCGTTGTGGAAGGTGACGCCGGGCCGCAGCTTGAACGTCCACACGCTCGCGTCCTTGTTCGGCGACCAGCTGAGCGCCAGCATCGGCTGGAGCGCGAGGGCGAGGTTCGAGTCGAAGATCAGGAACTCGCCCGTCTGGTTGAGCATGCACAGGCCGCCGGCGTCCGAGACAGTCAGGGGGTTGACGGCCGCGGCCGGGGCGCTCGAGGCGATCCGTAGCGTCCCGCCCTTGGTGGGCGCCGCCGCAGTTGTCTTCGAGCCGGAGCTCGTGCTCGTGGCGGGCGACGAGGCGCCGCAGGCGGCGAGGATGGCGCCCAACAGCGGCGCCGACATGCCGATCGCACTACCACGCCGCAGGAAGTCCCGGCGGCTCACGTTGCCGTTCACGAGCTCGTCGATGTAGTGGTTCTCGAGCTCGGTGCGCTCGCTGCGAAGCTGGTCCAGCTCCCGGTTGCTGCGCGTCATTGAGCCACCTTTCTGTTGTTGGTCAGCAACTCTGCCACCCGGGCGCCCCCGGACGCGGCCCCGCCGTTTCCATTTGCCAACTTATTTGATTGATTTGGTTTAAAGGTCTGCGAAGCGTACCCACTCGCCATCGAGCCGCTGGAACCGTTGGCCGGGATGACCTCCTCGGCTGCGCACAGCAGGTCGGGGATCATCTCCCGCCGGCGAACGGCGCTCATCCGCCCGGTGGGCACGCAGAAGGTGATGGCGGCCACCACCCGGCCGCGCGGCCCGACCGGGACGGCCAGGCAGTGCAACCCGAGCGCGGTCTCGTCGACGTTCTCGGCATAGCCGAGCCGGCGAGCGTCGCGCAGGATGTCGAGCAGCTCCTCGACACCGTCGAGGCGGCGCCCGGTCGGCGTCTCGAGCTCGCGGCCCGCGTACATGGCCCGGATCTCCTCCTCGGGCCGGTCGGCCAGCATCACGCGGCCAGAGGCGGCGGCGAAGGCGGGCAGCCGGCTGCCGACCTGCGTGACCAGCCGGACCGCGTGGGTCGTCTCCTCCTTGGCGATGAACACGCTGTCGTGCCCGTCGAGGACGGTCAGACACGTGGTTTCGTTGTGGCGGGCCACGAGGCGGCGGGCGACGCCGTGGAACCCGGCCGCCAGCGGCGACGCGACCGTGGCGCGGGCGAGCGAGGCGACGCGTGGCCCAAGCTCGAGGTAGCCGCTCAGCGCATCGCGGGCGATCCAGCCGCGCTCGGACATCATCGTGCACACGCGATGCAGCGTGCTCTTCGCCGTTCCGGTCTCGCGGGCGAGCTGCGCGAGCGTGGCCGGACCTTGCCGGTCGAGCACGTCGAGCACATCGAGCACGGCCGAGATGCCCGGCGATCCGGCGCCCGGGCGGTGCGCCGGCTGATGACCCATAGCTGTTTCCATCCCCGTTGGTCCGCGGGTAGAACGCTGTTCAGCCGATGGACCAGGCGGGTTTCTCTCACACCCCGGGCGATGGGTCAAGTTAACGTGGGTTTAGGATGTCGATCCTCCTCGAGCGCTACGACCAGCTGGATCTGCCGCTCTACCGGCGGATCGCCTTCGAGCGTGAGGCCGTGGCGGTGGCGCCCGATTTGCTCTCCGAGGTGTCTGAGAGCCGCGCGGCGCTGCTCGATTATCTGGCGTCGGGCGCACGGGCCTACGGCGTCAACACCGGCCTCGGATACCTGGCCGGTCGCGTGGTGGAGGACGTCGACCAGGCGGCTTTCCAGCGATCGATCCTGGCCGGGCGCTCTACGGGGCTAGGCCGTCCGCTGTCCGAGCCGGTCGTGCGCGGGGCGATCCTGCTGCGGCTGACCGGCTTTCTCAGTGGATATGCCGGCGTCACCCCGGATTTGTGCTCGTTCCTCGCCGATCGCCTGAACGATGGGTGGTTCCCGGTCGTGCCCGGTGGCGTGAGCGGCGCCGCGGGCGAGATCGTTCCGTTGGCCCATCTGTTTTCTACGTTGGTCGGCGACGGGCTCGTGTGGGCGGACGGTCTTCAGGTTTCTGCCGAGACCCGCCTCGCCACGCTCGGCGTCGCGCGCTACGAGCTCGGCGCCAAGGAAGGCATCGCGCTGATCAACGGCGCGCCGCTCGCACCCGCGCTCGGCGTGCCACTGCTGCTGCGGGCCGACGCGCTGCTCGAGCACGCGACGCTGTGCGGGGCGGCGGCGATCGCCCTGAGCGGGGCGGCGGAGCGCCCCTACGTCCTGCGCGTCGGCGAGCTTAAGGGCGATCCGGGCCAGCTCGCGGTCCATCGCCGGCTGGTGGCGCTCCTCGCTCCCTCCGGCGACCAGCTCTCGGACGCGCGGCAGGCGCCGGTCTCGTTGCGCGTGATCCCGCAGGTCCACGGCGCCGCGGTCGACATGCTGGGTCAGCTG
>DATBYI010000268.1:0-3502 GCA_036513815.1 Solirubrobacteraceae bacterium | reverse complement strand
CGGGTTCGCGCCGGCCGCGACGTTCTTCATGCCGGCGTGGACCATCGACTGCGCCAGAACGGTCGCCGTCGTCGTACCGTCGCCGGCCACGTCGTTGGTCGCCGTGGCGACCTCGCGCACGAGCTGTGCGCCCTGATTCTGAAAGACGTCCTCGACCTCGATCTCACGCGCGATCGTCACACCATCATTCGTGATCGTCGGCGCGCCGAACTTCTTATCGAGGACCACGTACCGGCCCTTCGGGCCGAGCGTGACCTTGACCGCGTTAGCGACCGCGTCGACACCGCACTCGAGCGCCTTACGGGCGTCCTCGGCGTACTTGAGTTCCTTGTGGGCCATGTGTCCTTTATCTCCTTATGACTGGACCTTTGCGAGCACATCGGACTCGCGCAGGACCAGGAGTTCCTCACCGTCGACCTTGATCTCGGTGCCGCCGTACTTGCTGTAGAGGACCTCATCGCCCTCTGAGACCTCCGGCGCGATGCGCTTGCCGGTGTCCTCGCTGATCTTGCCGTCGCCGACCGCCATGACCTTGCCCTTCTGGGGCTTCTCCTTCGCGGTGTCAGGCAGAACGATCCCGCCCACGGTTGTTTCTTCCTCTTCGATCGCGCGCACAATGACGCGGTCGCCGAGCGGCTTGAGCTTCATGAAAAACGGCCTCCAGTGGGGGCTCGATTGAGGAAGTTTTGGCACTCTGGGCCCGAGAGTGCCAAACAGTGCTGACTATAGCGCACGCTGGCTGCCTTCCGGAGCGGGCGCCTATAGTCCGGGTACCTCCATGAAGGGAAGGGAATGCCAGCATGACCGCTCTTACAACCACACCGCTGCAGAGCAAGTTCGGCCCCATCGTCGCTGACGCCGCCGGAACGATCACCGTTCAGGAGGCGAGCGACATCCTCGATTTCTCGCGCCTTCATGTCTGCAACCTGCTGACCCCGAGCGCAGGACGTGTGCTGGTCACCGAAGTGCTTGCCCTCAAATCCGTCGCCCCGCCCAGCGAGCTCGAAGCAGCCGCCGCTGCCAAGCTCGTCCGGTAGGACGCACAAGACCCCGCGTATTCCGACCGCCGCACTCGGATTTGTGGCCGGGCGCGTGGTACGGTAAAGAAGTCCATCGCGTTCCCTCAGGGGTTTGGCGATCGTGTGCTCGCCGGGTTTCTTGCGGACCTCTCTGCCCGGCGACTCCCGCCTGAGAGGCACGTAAGGAGTATCGATGGATGCTGTGAGCGCAGCGCACGCACGGCGGTCGCGTCGTCAGTTGCTGGGGCGGGCGAGTGCCGGTCACTCGTCGGCCGGCGAGCCTGGAAGTAAGTCCGGAGCACCGCTGCGCATCGCGATGCTCGCGCCGCCGTGGATCTCCGTGCCCGCGCCTGGGTACGGTGGCGTGGAGTCGGTCGTCAGCACGCTCACCGAGGCGCTCGTCCGCCGGGGACATGACGTCACGCTGTTTTGCGCTCCGGGCTCCGTTTCGCGCGCGAATGTTGTCACCCTGCTCGACAAGTCCCACCCGGATGAGATCGAGCGCGCTCTGTATGAAGTTGATCAGGTCGGGCAAGCGTTCGACGCGATCGACAGCGCGAACGATGGTGATCGTTTCGACGTCGTCCACGACCACTGCGGGTTCACCGGGCTCGCGATGGCAAATCGCATCTCGACGCCGATCGTGCACACCTTGCACGGACCGTTCACACCGGAGACAGCCGCCTTTTACGCGCGCCACGGCCACAAGGCCACGCTCGTCGGCATCAGCAGCGCGCAACTCGTATCAGCCCCGCTCGGCCTCGGCCCCATCGCGTCGATCCCCAACCCAATCGATCTGCGAGCCTGGCCGCTGCAGGAGCGCAAGGGCGACTACCTGCTCTGGGTCGGACGAGTGACGCCTGAGAAGGGGCCGCACCGCGCGATCGCGGCGGCGCGCGCAGTTGACGTGCCGCTCGTCTTGGCCGGGGTGATCCAACCGGGTCAGCAGGCTTTCTTCGACCGGGAGATCGCTCCCCACATCGACGGCGAGCGCGTCCGCTTCGTCGGCGAGGTCGGCGGGTCGGCCAAGCGCTCTCTGTTCGCCCGCGCCCGCGGACTCCTCATGCCTATTCGCTGGAACGAGCCGTTCGGGATGGTGATGGTCGAGGCGTTGGCGTGCGGCACGCCGGTGATCGCGTTTCCCGAAGGCGCGGCGCGCGAGCTCGTTATCGACGGGAAGACCGGGTTTCTGGTCAAGGACGAGCGCGCGATGTCGGTCGCGGTCGGCCAACTGTCACGAATCAGCCCGCGGGATTGCAGAGCGTGGGTGAGCCGTCACTGCGACGTTGAAGTCGTCGCTGCCGCGTACGAACGAACCTACCGATCCGTGGCGCTCCACGGTGCGACACGGGCACTCGTTAGTGTCTGATCGGACCCTCAGCGTCCTCGATGGGAGCACGTTCGTCGTCGGAGACCGGCTCGGCGACGTCCGCGCCGACGAGGGTCGCGAACACGGCTTCTTTTCCGAGGACACGCGCTTCATATCGCGATGGGTCCTCCGCGTCAGCGAGACGCCGCTGGAGCTGCTGAGTCTCAATCAAAGCGCTCATTTCGACGCTCAGTTCTTCCTGACACCCAGGGTGGGACCCGACGATGAGGCGCCGTGCTCGATCGTGCGCCACCGCCTCGTCGACGATGTATGGATGGAGGAGGTCACGGTGACAAACCACCTCCACGAGGCCAGCCGTCTGCGCGTGGCGTTGGAGGTCGATGCCGACTTCGCCGACCTGTTCGAGGTCAAGGACGAACTGGCGCCGGCGCGAGCGGTGACCGAGAAACACGACGACGCCAGCTTGACGCTGGCCTACCGCCATGACGACTTTCGCCGCTCGGTCACCATCGCGGCCAGCTCCCCGGCAGCCATCGCGCGTGACGGCTTCACATACACCCTGGAGCTCGCGGCTGGTGAGAAGTGGTCGGTCACCTTCACGGTCACCCCGTACGCCGCGCAGCCCGGGGTGAGCTTCGCACGCCGCAAGCCACCCAGAGCACTCGAGGAGACGCGAGGCGAAAAGTCGGCCGAACTCGACGCGTGGCTGGGCCGGGCGCCGCTGCTCCGCGCCAGCGACCCAGCGCTGGTTCGCACGTACCACGCGAGCCTCAGCGATCTCGGCGCGCTTCGCATGCGCCCCGACCTCGCCAACGGCGGGACTCTGCCCGCGGCCGGACTGCCGTGGTTCATGGCCCAGTTCGGACGCGACAGCCTGATAACCAGCTTCCAGGCGCTGCCGTACCTGCCCCGGTTCGCCGCCACCACTCTCCAGGCGCTCGCCGCTCGCCAAGCCCGGGTCAGAGATGATTTCCATGAGCAGGAGCCGGGGAAGATCCTGCACGAGCTGCGCTTCGGCGAGCTGACCGCGCTGGGCAAACGACCGCACTCACCATACTTCGGAACCGCGGACGCCACCCCGCTGTTCTTGGTCCTCCTCGACGAGTACCACCGGTGGTCCGGCGACGATGACCTCGTCCGAGCGCTGGAGCCT
>DATBYI010000267.1:0-13168 GCA_036513815.1 Solirubrobacteraceae bacterium | reverse complement strand
CACGAAGGTGGCGGTACTCCCAGGGCGCGATTATGAGTTGCGGGCCGGATCGCGGGGGAGATGTCCACCACCCGCGCAGACCTTTCGGAGAGGTGTTCCTCGGTGCGTGCATGAGAGGTCTCCTGTTGGCTGTGGCGTCGGGTTGATCGCCATCACGATGATATCACTTTGATAGGCGACTAGTCAAGACCGCCCGTACAGTTCGACGTACGGGAGGATCAGAGCGCCGCCAGCCGGCGCGCGAGGAAGCGGCGCCCCGGGTCCGTCGCGGCCAGCCGCAGGGCGTGCTCGAACGCAGCGCGTGCCTCTTCGGAGCGACCCAGGCGGCGCAGCAGCTCGGCCCGGGTCGAATGCAGGTAGCGGTAATCGCCGAGCTCGAGCGAGTCGACGAGGTCGAGCGCCCGGGCGGGTGCGCCCGCCTCGGCGACCGCCACCGCGCGGTTCAGGGCCACCACCGGCGAGCCGGTCAGCTGCTCAAGTCGCTCGTAGAGCAGCGCGACCTCGTCCCAGTCGACCTCCGCCTCGGCCTGGAGCGAGGCGATCGCCGCCTGGAGCACGTACGACCCTCCCGCCGGGCGCAGGGCCAGCGCACGCGCGCGGGCAGCGCGGCCCGCGTCGACCTTCGCCCGGTCGTGCCGGGAGCGGTCCTGCTCGGCGAGCGGAACGAGTTGACCGTCGACCACACGCGCGTCGCGGCGTGAGTCATGCAACAGCATCAGGGCGAGCAGTCCGTAGACCTCGGGCTCGTCGGCCATCAGCTCGGCCAGCAGCCGCCCCAGCCGGATCGCCTCGGCGGCGCGATCGCCGCGATCGGTGTAGCCCTGATTGAAGATCAGGTAGACGACGGCCAGCACGGCCGCCAAGCGGTCCGGCAGCAGGCGGTCAGCGGGGACCGCGAACGGGATTGCCGTCGCCTTGATCTTGGTTTTGGCTCGCGTGAGCCGGCGCTTCATCGTCTCCGCGAAGATGAGGAAGGCGCGCGCGATCTCCTCGGTGGTAAGTCCTCCGAGGGCCCGGAGCGTCAGCGCCACCTGCGCTTCGACCGCGAGCGCCGGATGGCAGCACGTGAAGATCAGCTCCAGGCGTTCGTCCGGGATCGTGCTGTCGTCAGGGTCTATCTCGTCCATCGTCGCGGCCGTTTGGTCGGCTCCCAGCAACCGCGTCTTGTCCTGGAGCGTTCGCTCGCGTCGCACGCGGTCGATCGCGCGGTTGCGCCCGGTGGCCACCAGCCACGCCACCGGGTGTTGCGGCGACCCGTCGCGGGGCCACCGCTCGGCCGCAATAGGCCGTGATCGCCGGCGAGGAGTCGAGGACCGTCCGCGAGATGCTGAAGCTGCTGCCCGAACGCCACCGCGAGGTTGTCGTGCGTCGCTACGGCTTGGCCGAGCAGGTACCTCAGAGCCATCGGCAGATCGGCGCGTCACTCGGGTTGGGGGAGGAGCGCAGCCGCCAGCTCGAGCGAGAGGCGCTCCATCGTCTGCGCACGATCGCGACGGCGAGCGCGGCCTAGGTCAGGGGAGGCGAATCAGGTCGTGGCCAGCCAGCGGACCACCGAACTGCTGCATCTGGCCGCCCTCGCGCAGTCCACCGAGGTCGATGACGAAAAACCCGCCGCCCTCGAACAACGCGGCGACTTCAGACTTGGCTTGGGCGTCGTCACCGGACAGGAAGCTCACGCGTTGGCCGCCCGCTTGGTGGGGGTCAGAGCCGAGCACGGGGGCCCCGAACGTGTTGCCGGCCTTGACCACCCGGGCGGGGGCAACGAGATCGGCTACGACCTCGCTTGACGTGCGCCCATCCAGGTCGCTCGGGTCGAAGTCGTTGGTCGGGTCGATCACGATTCGTCCCTCCCACTCGAGCCCCTCGACGGCCCGCGGGACGTCCGCCCACATCACCGCGATCACGACGATGTCCGCGGCGGCCGCATCCTCGACCGTTCCGGCCGTCACACCATTGCCGAGCTCCTGCACTACCGAGGTCAACGACTCGGGCCCTCGGCTGTTGGCGATTACCACCTGTCGGCCGGCGCGGAGCGCGATCCGCGCGATCACCTGTCCGATCCGGCCCGCGCCGATGATCCCGATGTCCTGGGTGTCCCTGCTTGCATCAGGTTCCTTTCTCGTACTCGGAGGCGAACAGGTAGCTCACCGCGAGGCTCCGATACGGGCGCCATCGCTCGGCCACCTCCAGCATCTCGTCGTCGGTTGGACGGTGGTCGAAGCCGTAGGCACGCTCCACGGCCCGCCGGAGGGCGAGATCGCCGGAGAGGAGGACGTCGGGGCGGTCGAGGGCCACGATCAGAAAGCCGTGCGCGGTCCACGGCCCGATCCCCGGCACCTCGGTCAGCGCTGCCTCGATTTCCTCATCGGTCATGCGGTCGAAGGACTCGTCGCTGAGCCGGCCGTCGCGGAAGCGCTCCGCGAGCGCTCGCAGGGTGGCGGCCTTGCGATTGGACATGCCGGCGGCGCGAAGCTCCTGCGGGTCGACAGAGAGGAGCTCCTGCGGCGAGGGCAGGTGGCCTCCGAAACGCTGTTGCAGCCGTGCCACGATCGTCCGTGTCGCGCTGACCGACAGCTGCTGGCCGAGGACCTGGAAGATGAGCGTCCCGAAGGCGTCGAGCGGGGGGAGCTCGTCCAGCCACGCCCGGGGGCGGAAGTCCGGATTCGCGTCGATCAGCTTCCCGAGGATTGGATCGGCGCGCCGCAGGAAGTCCCGTGCCGCTGGATCGGCGACCGCCGATCCTCCCGGGCGCGCTCGTCCGGCCGGGGTCATGGCTGCGTGCCTCCCAGCACCCGTCCCAAGAGCGCCCCGGCACCGGCAACGCCCAAGCCCACGAAGATGGCGAAGCCCAGGACGGTGTCAGGTGGCGTCGCGCCCCGGTCGAGGGCCACCCCGGCGCCGATCACGGGAATGGAAAGCCCGACGTAGAGCGCTATGAGCAGGTCCGAGGTCATCGCGAGGCGGCTCTCGGGCGGCGTAGCGTCGAGGACAAGGCCCGTCGTCCCTTTGAACATGGCACCCGCCCCCGCGCCGATCAGTGCCCCACCGAGCAGAAAGAGCACGAGACTTGGGGTCGAGAGTCGCACGGCGGCAACGAGCAGCGCGAGCCCTAGGAGCATGGAGATCGTGCCGAGCACGAACACGCGCGAGGCTTGGAGTCGGTTGGTGGCGAGCTGCGCCGCCACGCCGGAGGAGAACACCAGGAACAGCGTTGCGCCCGATAGCGCGTGCGAAGGATGCTTGAGCGTGACGGCCAGGAAGAGCCCAGACAGCCCGGCGAACAGTCCATTCGCCGCGAAGGCGGCGAGCGTCGCCGTCGCCCCTGGGACCAAGACCCTAACCGAGCGTCGCGCGCCGTCCGTCCGATTCTCGGCCGCGCCCGGTGGAGGCGAAGTGCCGGTCTCGGGCGCGGTCGCCACGCCGATCAGAGCGATTGCTCCAAGCGCCATGAAGACAAGGTAGGGCAGTGTCAGCGGCCGGCTCACCCACTCCGCCAGACAGCCGGCGATCAGCGGACCGATCCCAAGGCCGCCGACACTTACCGCGGTACCGATGTTCCGGGCGCGGATCACGGCGGCGGCGTTCGGGTCTTCACGGGCGCGCAGCTCGATGAGGTACGTAATGGCGGTCCCGGCAGCCAGCCCGACGGCAACACCGGTGATCAAGCGCCCGAGGAGCAACCCCGGGAGTGCCTTCCACGCCGCGAGCACGCCCGCCGCGACGATCATCGTCGCCACGGCGGCGAGCATCACACCGCGGCGACCAGCGCGCGGCACGATGAACCGCACCGACGACAAGGCGGTGATGGTCCCGGCGGCGAAGATCGCGTACACCACGGTCACCATGAACTCGGACAGGTGGTCTCGCGTCCGGTAGAGACCGTAGAGCGGACTCGGCAGCGTGGCGAATGCCATGACGATGAGAAACGCGAACGCGACGGCCCAGAAGGCGAAACCGTGTGGCCTCGTCTGCGCCGGCGCAGGCACGTGGACCGTATCGCTCGGCGTCGGGTGCGATTGCCTCAGCGTCATCTCGGTCACCACACCTTCATCCCACCATCGACCACCACATCGATGCCGGTCACATACGAGCTCTCATCGGAGGCGAGAAACAGCGCCACGTTTGCGACGTCCTCGGGTCGGCCAAGCCGGCCGAGGAGCGTCCGGTCGAGCATCTCGCGCGCCCAGCCGCCTTCGCCTTCACCTAGGTGCCCGCGCGTCGCGCCGCTTTCGATCAAGCCCGGCGAGATCGAGTTCACGCGGATCCCATGCTCGCTTCCTTCGAGCGCGAGCTGCCGGGTCATGCCGATGATCCCGGCTTTGTTCGTCGTATGGGACAGCGAAGCGAGGCTCTTGAAGCTGAGCTGCCCGTTGAGCGAGGCCATGTTCACGACGACGCCGCCGCTGGCCTTCAGGTGCGGCCAGGCTGCCCGGGTGAGGTAGAAGATCAGGTCGACCTCGTCCCGACGCGCGGCATCCCATTCTTCGTCGGTGACGTCTTCCAGCCGGCCGAAGTGCGACCTGCCGGCGAGGTTGAACAACACGTCGATCCTGCCGAATTCGTTCACCGCCAACTCGACGAGCTTCGTGCAGTCGGCCGGATCGGTCAGGCGACACGGCTGCAACGACACCATCTCACCACCCGCGGCGCGCGCTGCGTCAACCGTCTCTTGTGCAGCCTCGGCTGCCACATCGCAGCCAACGACGCGCGCGCCCTCGCGAGCGAACGTCATGGCGGTGGCGCGCCCCATGCTTCCGCCGGTGCCGGTGATGATGCAAACCTTCTCGAACAGCCTCCCCGACATTTACTGCACTCCCTCCAGCGTCGCCGCCGCGGCGCGCTTCTCCGCCTCCGCGACACCAACGGCGGGGGTGAGCTTTGGCACCTCGGTGAAATACCAATAGATGACGTCGCGCGCGGGTGCGGCCTGCGGACTCGCCCAGTCACGGAACAGTTCGGTGTTCACGGCGAGTGCCGTCGTGGGGACGGCACCGGCGTGCGAGAGCCGCTCGATCCCGGTGCGATGCGAGACCCGTGACCGACCACCGACCGCGTCGGTGACGAACATGACGTCGTAGCCGTTCTTGAGCGCTTCGACCGTCGCGAACGTCAGGCAGATCTCCGTGTGCAGTCCCCCAACGATCAGGCGCTTGCGCCCGGTCGCCTCGACCGCCTCGCGGAAGGCCGCATCTTCGAAGGCGTTCATCGATGACCGGTCGATCGGCTCGACGTCGTCGAGTTCCGACAGGATCGAGGGCAGCGTTGGGCCGTTGAAGCCGTACCCGACGCCGACGGTCGAGAGCACAATCGGCATGTCCAGCGCCTTCGCGGTCTTGGCGAGTAAGCGAACGTGCAGTTCGACCAGATCCGCGTCGGTTTCGGACCGGATCACCTCGAACATCTCGGGCTGGTAGTCGATCAACACCAGCGCACAGTCCTCGTAGGTCCAGACACCCAGGTCCTTGTTCATCGTCTCTCTCCTTTTGCGTGTCGAATGGAAGGAAGCGGATCGGCCCGCGCTCACGGGTGAACCTGGGAGCCGTAGCCCAGGTCGAGGCGGAGGGATTGCATGACGTGGAAGGTCGTGCTGGCGGTGAAGACATCAGCGGCCGCGAGCACGCCGGTGTACCGCTCGATGACGGGCGTCGCGGCGGCGGCGGCGACCGCGTCCAGGTAGCCCCTCACCCCGGCCCATGCGTTCTCGCCGTAATTCACGAAATACGGCGTTGGGTCGACCGTGTCCAACGCTTTGCGTGAGCAGTCGGCGATGTCAGCCATGTAGCGCCGATGCAGAGCGATGTCTTCGCGGGTCCCGAGGCGTCCCGTGTGGCCGCCGATGAAGTGCTTCCACCGATAGGTCAGCGCGGTCTCCGGAGCCGCGATGCAGCCCTGGACATCCTCGGTGAGGTTGCTCTGGCAGACGGGAGCCCAGCCGGGGCTGACGATGTCGACGAGCATCAGCGAGTCGTGCTCGGGTAGGTGGATGAAGATGTTGTCCGGCGAGTGATTGAAGCCGTGCCACGCCAGCCCGATCTGCTCCCCCTCGATCTCGAGGGTGCGCCGGTCCTGGAACGTCTCCTCGGGCGCCGGCCTCGCGGGATCGTCGTCGCGCAGGAGCAGCTTCCTCGTTTCCTCGTGTCCGATACGGGCGATGTCGCGGCCGAACAGGGACGAGGCGCCGGCATGGTCGGCGTGGTGGTGTGAGTAGATGAGGTGCGTGACCTTGTTGCTGACCCCGTTCGCCGCGGCGATCTCATCTACGGCCCGCTGGATGTTGTGACCGATGGTCGGCGGTGCGTCGAGCAGGACGACGCCGTCCGATGTCGTCAGGAACGCGGATTGGTATGTGCCGTCGGTGACCCAGTAGAGGTTCCGCTCGACGCGGCCGACGTAGTACCCCTGCTCGTTCAAGGCCGGGCCGAGCGCCGGTCGGGGAATCGGCGCGTAGTCGGCCAGATCCTCGGCGCTCGATGGTCTCGTGTTGGCAAACGCCTCCGTGGTCGTGTCAGGCGCGCCCACGTCCGCTCCTTGGTCGGAGATCTCGATGGTGTGATCGTGGCGCGGGCGCCAAGCGCTCGAATCCCGGATTCCCTTAGTCCGCGACCCGAATGTCGCTCTGAGTCATGCTTAGGGGAGGGATGAGCGGAGCACCGTCAGTCGTCCGATCGCCGAGCGGCCCGCTGCTTGGCCGGCAACGAGAGCTCGACGCCATCAACCGGCTGCTCGACGCCGCGCGCGGCGGCCATGGCGGGATCCTCGTCGTGCACGGCGATCCTGGCGTCGGGAAGACCGCCGTCCTCGAGTACGCGCGCGAGGCTGCCGGGGAGTTCCGGATCCTCCAGACCGTCGGAGTCGACGCGGAGATGGAGCTCCCGTACGCCGCGCTTCAGCAGCTGTGCGCGCCGGTGCTCGACCTCATGGACGGCCTCCCAGAACCCCAGCGCGATGCCGTCGCCATCGCGTTCGGGCTCAGCGCGGGGCCGCCACCGAACGCGTTCCTAGTCGGACTGGCGGTGCTCGGGCTGCTGTCGGAGGCGGCTGAGGACCGGCCGCTGCTCTGTTTGGTCGATGACGCGCAGTGGCTCGATCGCGCGTCGGAGCGGGTGCTTGGGTTCGTTGCCCGCCGTCTGCTGGCGGAGAGGATCGCGATCGGATTCGCGACCCGAGAGATCGGCACCGCGCTCACTGGACTACCCGATCTCAACGTCAAGCCGTTGGGGCGTCGCGACGCGCGGGTGTTGCTGGAGTCGGTGTTGCCGATCCCCGTGGACGAGGGCGTGCTGGACCGGATCGTCGTCGAGACACGCGGAAACCCCCTCGCCCTGTTGGAGTTGCCGCGAGGACTGACGTCGGCGCAGCTTGCCGGCGGGTTCGGGCTGCCGGCGGCAGTGCCGTTGTCCGCCAGTATCGAGGAGAGCTTCACCCGGAGGCTGGCCAACCTGCCGGGTGACGCGCGGCGGCTACTGCTGGTGGCCGCGGCCGAGCCGGTGGGCGACACGGCACTTGTCTGGCGAGCGGCGCAGCGCCTCGGGATTCCCGAATCGGCCGCGGAGACCGTCCAGGCGGAAGGGCTGGTAGAGATGGGTGCCCGCGTGGTCTTCCGACACCCGCTGGTTCGCTCGGCCGTCTACGGGGCAGCCGGGGTAAGGGAGCGGCACGCTGTCCACCAGGCCCTGGCGGAAGCCACCGATCCTCGGATCGACCCCGATCGCCGCGCGTGGCACCGGGCCCAGACCGTCTCCACGCCGGACGAGGACATCGCCGCAGAGCTCGAGCGGTCAGCCGGACGAGCGCAGTCGCGCGGCGGATTGGCGGCGGTCGCCGCCTTCCTCGAGCGCGCCGCCGCGCTTACACCCGTTCCCACGCGTCGCGCGCAGCGGCTGCTCACGGCCGCGGGCGCTAAACGCGACGCCGGCGATCTGGAGGATGCTCTCGAGCTGTTGATGGCGATCGACGCCGGTGTGCTCGATGACCTCGAGCGCGCCCGCATAGACCTCTTGCAAGCGGAGGTCGCGTTGGAGCAGCGGCGCAGCGGCGACGCCGGCCGCCTCTTTCTGAGCGCGGCGAGGCGGCTCGAGCCACTCGACCCCGAGCTGGCCCGCGAGACGTACCTCGAGGCCCTCGGAGGCGTCATGGCCAGCGATGTTGAGGTGCCAGGAGGCGTGCCGGCGATCGCGGCGGCCGCGCGGGCGGCCCCCCCCGCCGCCTCTCCCTCGTGGCCGGTCGACGTGCTGCTTGACGCGTTCGCAATTCGCTTTACCGACGGATACGCGACCGCGGCGCCGGCATTCGCTCGAGCCCTCGAGCTACTGCTGGCCGCCGACATCTCCAAGGAGGATCCCGGTCGATGGCTCTCCCTGTCCAGCGGGAGAAACAGCAACATCGTTGCGCTCGAGATGTGGGACGAGGAGGCTCTGCATCTGCTCGCCGCCCGCCAGGTGCGGCTCGCTCGCGACACGGGCGCGCTCGGGCACCTGCAGTTCTCGCTGAGCTTCCTGGCCAGGAGCCACATGCTCGGCGGCGAGTTGACCGAGGCGGCCCTCGTCCTCGATGAAGCGCGGGTGATCGCCGAGGCGACCGGCAATCAAGCGCTCGTGAACGCTCCAATGGTCCTCGCGGCATGGCGCGGCCAGGAGACGCAAGCTGCCGAGCTGATGGAAGCCACCTCTCGGGAGGCGGCCAGGCGAGGGTGGACGTCCAACAACTACGCGAGGTCCGTGCTGTACAACGGCCTCGGCCAGCACGAAGCCGCGCGCGCGGCGGCCTGGGAGGCGTTCCAGCCCGATCCCGTCGGATACGGATCGTTGCTGGTGCCCGAACTGGCCGAGGCGGCATCCAGGACCGGAGATCGAGCGATGCTCGAGGACGCCCTGATCTGGCTCTCGGAACGAACCCGCGTCATCAACTCCCGCTGGGCCAGCGGGCTCGAGGCGCGAGTGCGTGCGCTGCTGAGCGAGGGCGAGGCTGCCGACGATCTGTTCCGCCAGTCGATCGCTCACCTCGCCAGTACGCGTGTGCGACTCGAGCTCGCCCGCAGTCATCTTCTTTACGGTGAATGGCTGCGCCGCGAGCGGCGTCGCCTCGACGCACGGAGCCACCTGCGCGAGGCCCTCGAACAGTTCACCGCCATGGGCGCCGAAGCGTTCGCGCGCCGCGCCGAACGTGAGCTGCTGGCGACGGGCGAGCATGCCCGCAAGCGGACCGTCGACACGCTTGACGAGCTCACGCCCCAGGAGACGCAGATAGCGCGCCTTGCCGCACGGGGAGACACGAACCGGGAGATCGCCGCACAGCTATTCATCAGCCCGAGCACGGTTGAATACCACCTACGCAAGGCGTTCCGTAAGCTCGACGTGAAATCCCGCACCCAGCTGGCACACCGACTGTCGTAGCTGTGAGCCCGGGTGCCCCTCTAGTTGACGAGGATGAGCGATGAATAAGCCGGTGTTGTTCTGCTACGACGGATCGGACGGCTCACGGACGGCGCTGAGATCCGCAATCGAATGGATCAAGCCTGCCGCCGACGCCGTCGTGTTGACCGTGTGGACGCCGGCAGAGGTGCAGCTAGCCCGAGCGGGCTCGTTCATCGTCGCGATACCCAACGAGGGTGAGGTCGATGAGCAGGAAGCCGAGTTCGCTCAACGGATCGCCGAGGAGGGCGCCGCTGGATGCCGGACGCGCGGCTACAACGCGGTCGCCCGCGTCGCCCAATCGGAGCAATCGGTGGCCAAGACGATCGATGACGTCGCCGAGGAGATCGATGCCGGGTTGATCGTCTGCGGCCAACGCGGACGGGGGGCCGTCGGCAGCGCGCTGCTCGGGAGCGTCTCTCACGCACTAGCGTCCCACACCAGGCGCCCGGTGCTTATCGCCCCCCAGCACCCGTCGTAGCGCTTACCCCTTCGCCGGCAGCGCTCACGCCTTCGCCGGCCCGGTCCCGAGACTCGAAATGGTGGCAGTTGCCGACCGCGAGGCGCGCGAGCGCAGCCCTGGCGGTGGGGACGCGATGATGGGTGCGGCCGGGGAGGATCAGGGTCGCCAGCAGGAAGCCGAGGATGAAGATCCCGACCGACCACCAGAACGCCGTGGTGTAGCCGTGGACAGCGGCCGCGTCTGCGAGGCCCGGACTGCGGACGTGACTGGCCGCGTAGCTCGCGACGGCGCTGGCGAAAATCGTGCTGAGCAGCGAGGTGCCGACTGAGCCGCCGACCTGTTGGGAGGTGTTGACCATGGCCGATGCGATCCCGGCTTCGCTTCCCTCCACGCCAAGCGTCGCGGTCGAGAAGGCCGGCGCAAAGATGCATCCCATCCCAACGCCGAGGAGGAGCAGCCCGGGGAGCACGTGGGCGGCGTAGCTCGAGCTCGGCGTCAGACGGGTGAACAGGAACATCCCGATTGCCCCGAGCGTCATTCCGGTAAGCACGATCGGCTTGACCCCGGTGCGCGCAATTACCCGGGTCTGCACCGTGGTCGAAGTGACGACGAGAACGCCAGTCAGAGGTAGGAACGCCAGTCCCGTAGTGAGTGGCGAAAGGCCGCGTTGCTCCTGCAGGAAGAAGGTGAGAAAGAGGAAGACGGCAAAGACGCCGGCGCCGGCGAGCAAAATCGTCACGTACGCGCCGCCGCGGCCCCGGTTCCAGATGATGTGCAGGGGCAGCAGAGGATGCTTGGCTCGGCGCTCGATGAGCACGAACGCGGTCAGGAGCACCGGGCTGGCCACGAGTCCCACGATCGTCGCCGTCGCCCCCCAGGAGTGGGTCTCCGCGTTGGAGAAGCCGTAGACGAGCGCAAACAGGCCGAGCGCGGAGGTGACCGCCCCGGGGATGTCGACCGGATCCCGCTGTGGGGCAGCGTGGTTGACCAGCAGCCGCAGGGCCACGATCGTTGTCGGCACGGCGATCACGAGGTTGACGTACAGGCACCAGCGCCAGGACAGGATCTGCGTGAGCGCACCGCCGAGTATCAGGCCGAGCGATGCCCCGCCGCCGGCGATCGCCCCGAAGATGCCGAATGCCGTCGGACGGTCGGGAGATCCCTCGAACGTCACCGTGAGCAACGACAGCGCCGAGGGCGCGAGGAGCGCGCCGAACGCGCCCTGGAGCGTGCGCGCGGTCACGAGCATGCCGAAGGATTGGGCCAGGCCCCCGATCGCCGAGGCAATCGAGAACCCGATCAGGCCGGCGATCAGCGTCCACTTGCGCCCGAACAGATCACCGAGCTTTCCGCCCAGCAGCAAGAGGCTCCCGAACGCGAGCGCGTAGGCGGTCACGATCCACTGCCGGCTCTGGGTCGAGAAACCCAGCGCGTTCTGTGCCGACGGCAGCGCGATGGTCACGATCGTGGCGTCGAGCACCACCATCAGCTGCGCGACGCTGAGCAAAGCGAGAACCGCCCATCGGTTCGGCTCCGCGATCGAAGGCCTGCCAGCCGGGGCACTGACGGCAGCCATCACGCGATGGTAAGCGATGTACGAGCCGTTGGCTAACCGCCGGTCGATCGATCGTGCCGTCGATTGATCCTCGCGCGGCGCGATCGAGCAATCGACGGTGCGAAGGCGACCGTGGCGAGCGCGAGGCCGCTCAGCACGAGCAACGCCGGGTAGTCGCCGTACCCGTGGAACTGAAACACGACGTCGTCCGTGCCCGCGGGGACGTCGACGGCAACGAGCGCGGGCGCCACCATTTCGGTGCGCTGCCGGTGTTCGTCGACGGTCGCCGTCCAGCCGGGGTCAAACGACGCGCTGAGGACGACGACGCCGGGGCGGCGCATCCGCACCGTCGCTGCGGCCTCGCCGTCAACCAGGTCGGTCCGTTCCGCGAGGACCGTGTCGGCCGAGGACTGGTTTCGCGCCGTCGGGAGGTGGCCGTGCCCGTCATTGTCGACCCCGTAGCGGACGCTGAGATACGCGCCGTCTGCGCCGAGGTCGGACTGAAGCAGCCCAACGCTGCGGGTGCCCACGTTCGTCCGGTTCGCCGAGGTCTGACCGACGATTCGCCCGGCCTGGACGTAGGCCCCGGTGTCGATCGTCCACAGCGAGTAGGGACCCGAGCGCATCGCCAGCCGTGCGGGCACGGGCGGCTCGTGTCCGGCGGGAAGAATGAGGTAGCGGATCCCGAACAGCCGGTAGTCGGAGGGGTTGCTCTCGTCGAAGAAGTACTCGGGGTCGGTCATCAGCGAGGCGGTGCGCAGGGTGTAGCCCACCTCGTCGACGTCGCGGCTCTCCAGGTACTTGAACACGGGCACCGCGCCGACGGTGAAGCCCTGGCCCCAGTTCGATGGCAGCCCGGCGTATGTCCGGCCGCCGCCGTCGCGCTCGATAACCGCAGTCAGGCGATCGAGCTCGGTGCCGTCGGTGTCCTCCGCGCGGCGCTGGGCCGCGATCGCGGCGTCGTCGTGACGGTCGTAGGCGCCGAGCTGGAGCCAAGCGGGTGTGAGCACGGCGGTCGCCGCCACGAGCGCGAGGGCCGCCGACAGGCCCGGCGGCCAACGCGGCACCCGCGCTTTGAGCGCTCGAACACCGCCGGCGGCCAGCCACGCCGCCCCCCGACCGGCGAGGAGCAGCGCGGCGAGCTGCCCGCCCATCATGAAGCGGCGGAAGAAGAGGTCGGCGCTGCCCGGGATCAGATCGGCGAGCGACCCGAAGGTCGTGCGACCGAACGAGAGCAGCAGGCACAGCGCGAGCGCGACTAGCAGCGCGCGGCCGTCGATGTCCGAGGACCAGGCAACCCAGGCCAATCCGAACCCGAGCGCGGCGAACACGGTCACGACCGGCAGCCGGCCGTGGTCGAGGAGCTGCCCGGAGACGAGCCAGTCAAGTACGCGGCTGGCGCCGTATCCGTTCTCCAGAGCGGTGCCACGCACGATCTCGTTGGTCGCTGCGTATTCGCGCTGGGTGAGCAGAGGGACGATCACCCACGCCGACGCGAGCAGCGAACCAGCCAGAAGCACCGCCGCCCGCCGCAACCGGACGACGAGCGGCCGTCCGGCCACGAACGGCCAGACGAGCAGCACCGAGAGCGCGAGATAACCGGTCTCGAAATGCAGCGCGATGGTGAGAGCGGTGAGCACGACCGCCCGGAAATAACCGCGCCCGTCGCGGATCGCTCGCCAGCTGAAGCCCCACGCGAGCGGCAACGTCCAAGACGCCCAGAGTTGCGTCCAGACGCCG
>DATBYI010000266.1:0-5281 GCA_036513815.1 Solirubrobacteraceae bacterium | reverse complement strand
CGTGGCAGGCGACGTCAACTCCACGCTGGCGTGTGCTCTGGCGGCTTCCAAGCTCGGGATTCCCGTCGTCCACCTCGAGGCCGGGTTGCGCTCAGGGGACTGGACGATGCCCGAAGAGATCAACCGAGTCCTCACCGACCGCCTATCGGACTTGCTGCTGACGCACAGTCCGGAAGCGGAAGAGAACCTGGCGCGGGAGGGCGTCGACGTGGACCGCGTGCGCTTCGTCGGCAACACGATGATCGACTCGCTGCGTCGATTTGAGGCGACGGCGCGGGATCGCGCCGTCTGGAGCCGCCACGGCGTCGAAGAGCGCGAGTACGTGCTCGTCACGCTCCATCGGCCCTCGAACGTCGATGACCCCGCTCGCCTAGCCGCCATCGTGAATGGTCTGTGCCGGTTGGCGCAAGACGCCCCGGTCCTCTTCCCGGTCCACCCGCGGACTAGGTCCCGGCTGGCCGATCGGGGCGCTCTCCAGCGCCTGGAAAGCACGGGGGTCCGTTGCCTGGATCCTGCCGGCTATCTCGACTTCCTCTCGCTCCAATCGGGCGCCGGAACAATCGTCACCGATTCGGGCGGGGTCCAGGAGGAGGCTTCCGCGCTGGGCATTCCGTGTTACACGCTCCGCGCGAACACCGAGCGTCCGATCACAATCACCCGCGGTACCAACGTCCTGCTCGGCGACGACCCCGAGCGACTCGACGACGTGACGGTGTCGCGCCGGCCTCCGACCCCGTGCGTCATACCGCTGTGGGACGGGCACGCCGCCGACCGGGCCGCAAACGAGATCCTGAACGCCTTCCCCGAGGTCATGGAATCCTCGGCCGCCGCCCTCGCATGACCGACCGGGCAGACATCTTGGGCTGCCAGATCGATCGCCTGAGCATGGCGGAGACTCTGGCTGCGGTTGAGCGCGTCGTCGCTTCGGGCCGTTACACGCAACACATGGCGATCAACGCCGCGAAGCTCGTCGCCATGCAAGATGACCCGAAGCTCTCCCAGATCATCGACGGCTGCGGGCTGGTTAGCGCCGACGGCCAAAGTGTGGTGTGGGCTTCGAAGTTGCTCGGAGATCCACTTCCGGAGCGTGTGGCGGGCATCGACCTGATGGACGCGTTGCTCGACCTATCCGAACGGCGCGGTTATCGGGTCTACTTTCTGGGCGCTCGGGCCGACGTGCTCGAGCGCGCCGTGGAGCGACTGCTGGAGAAGTACCCCCAACTGAAAGTGGCGGGTACTCGGGACGGATATTTCACCGATGACGAGGCTCCCGAGGTGTGTGACGCGATCCGGTTGAGCCACGCCGATCTCCTGTTCGTTGCGATGAGCAGCCCGCGCAAGGAGTACTTCCTGGGCGAGTACGGGCCGCGGCTCGGGGCGCCCTTCGTGATGGGAGTCGGGGGGTCGATCGACGTCATCGCCGGCACGACGCGCCGCGCGCCCGCGGCTTGGCAGCGCCTGGGCCTCGAGTGGTTGTTCCGCCTGCTGCAAGAGCCTCGGCGGATGTTCCGGCGCTACGCGGTTACCAATACGCGTTTCATCACGCTGGTCGGTCTCGCGCTGCTGTCGGATCATGCGAGTCAGCCAAACCGAGCACAGGGAGAACTCACTTGACTACAACCGTGCCCCGCCACGGCGATTCGCGCAACGTGACATCGCTGATTGACTTCGCGCTCGACTCCTTGCCCGCGATGCGTCTCGCGGACGGCGTTTTCTGCTTCGAGCGGCGCGTAGGCCATTCAGCCCCGGTTGGCCGGTCTCCTCGGTACACGCTGATGGTCGAGCTGGGTTTGCTGCGGGCGCACGCCGCTGGCTACGCGGTGCCTTTCGACCTCGATGAGCTCGACGCGGTGGCTTGGCGCGAGCTCGAGGCAGGTGAGCTGACACCGGGTGATATCGGTCTCATGCTGTGGATCGACGCACGCCGTAATGGCGAGGGTGGCGCCGAGCTCGCGGATCGTCTGGAGGGAGCCCTCGCCGGGAATGGGGGGCTCGGAGCGCGGCTCGGGATGGAGCTTGGTTGGATCGTCACCGGGTTAGCCCACCACGTCGCCGCGGGCGGGAGCCGGGCCGGCGGCCGCCTTCTCTCGGAGGCGCTCGATCAACTTCTCGTCATCAATCGCGCACAGAGCTCCTTGTTCCGCCATTTCGGGGATGCCGGATGGCGGCGACGCTTCCCGAACTTCGCGACCCAGATCTACTCAGTCTTGGCCCTCGCGGTGGTCGCGCGTCACGGTCTCGACGATCGCGCGCGTCCGGCCGCGATGGCCACGGCGGACCGCCTGCTCGAGGCACAGCTACCGGACGGCGGCTGGCCCTGGCTCTACGACGTAGAGCGTGGGACGGTCGTAGAGCGCTATGAGATCTATTCGGTTCATCAAGACGCGATGGCGCCGATGGCGTTGCTCGAGCTTTCGGAGGTAACTGGCGACCCTCGTTTGCTCGACGCTGCAGCGCGAGGTCTGTCCTGGATCCATGGCGGCAACGAACTCGGAGCGGACATGGTCGATCGCTCCGCCGGGCTAGTCCTCCGTTCCATCCGTCGCAAGCGCGCCTTCGACCGCCTCTGGGCTGGGTCGAAGACGGCCGCATCGCTCGCCGGCCTCTCGACACCAGGAACGACCGCTCGCCTGACCGAGCTCAACCCAACGGATCGCCCATATCACTTCGGTTGGGTGCTCGAGGCCTGGTGCGGACGTGAGGACGTTCTCAGCCAAGAATCGATACCCGAGGCAACCCGAGCCCGGCCCGTCGTGGTGCAGTAGAGATGACTGAACTGACCTACGCCATCGTCACGCCCGCGCGCAACGAGCGCGATAACCTGCGGCGCCTCGCCGTGTCGGTTCTGGCCCAGGATCACCTCCCGGCGTCGTGGGTGATCGTCGACGACGGTTCGGATGACGGCATGCGGGAGGTTGCCGAGGATCTCGCTCGACAGCATGACTGGATCCTGGTCGTCGGCACTGGCGAGGACGCGGCCAACCTCGCGATGGGACGGCGGCGCGGCCGCGATCTGTTGGCATTCCGTCGTGGTCTGAGCAGCCTGCCGACGCCGGTGGACGTGTTCGTCAAGGTTGACGCCGACACGTCTTTCGACCCCGACTATTTCGTGCGTCTGCTCGACCGCTTCGACGCACAGCCCGATCTTGGGATCGGAGGCGGAGCGTGCTACGAGGTCATCGACGGCGAATGGCAGCGGGTCAGGGTTTCAGAGTCGCATCCACGCGGCGCCTCGCGCGCGTATCGGTGGGCCCTCCTCGACGATGTGTTCGCTCTGGAGCCCGAGATGGGATGGGACGGCGTCGATGAGGTGATGGCCGAGCTACGTGGGTATCGGACGGCCGGCTTCGCTGATTTCGGTTTTCGCCACCACCGGAAGGTCGGAGAACGGGACGGACGCCTCCGGGCAGGTTCGCTGCTCGGGCGGCAGGCTTGGTATATGGGTTACCGGCCGAGCTATCTCATGCTGCGCGCCCTGTACCGGGGTCGCGAGAACCTCGCCTCCCTCGCGATGGTCTGGGGATACGCCTGGGCAGCGGCCAGCGGAGCGCCTCAGTGCCCGAATCCCACGGTCACGCATCGTGTTCGTGAAGGCCAGCGGTTACGCGTCGTGATGCGCCGCGGCGGCTGGGCCTAGCGCCCTAGCCCCCCTTCCGGGGACTACCCGGGCTTTCGGGATCGGTCGTTTGCACCGATACCCGGCATACAACGCTCGCTGAACGCTGAAGCCCGCCGAGAGCGGACGCCCGAACCTTCGCCGCCCAAGCGAGGCTGGATCGGCCTGCCGGGGCCTGCCGGGGCCTGCCGGGGCCTGCCGGGGGCCCTGCCGAGCGCCTGGCTGGAGCGGCCGGAGCGTCCAGCGCCGGCCTGGACGAATGTTCGATTTCCGTGGACGTTTGGGTGAAGCGTGGAGGGGGCACCTGGGGGGCAGCTTTCCAGAGCGTCGATAGCAAGCCGCAAATCCAAGTGAAGGTAGGAGGGACCGGTGCGGCGTATAGCGATTCTGGGCGGCCTGTGTCTGCTGATGACAGGCGCAGGTGCGTCTGCTGCAACAGTTGTGCGCCCCAGGGCCGATTCGCCAATAGACGGAGGATCGGCGAGCAGACTGGTCGCAAGACGCCTTCCACAGAAACAGCTTGTTGGCCAGGCAACCAGTGCGCATGGTCGTGCGCACCGCCCTAGCACGAAAGCGACCCGCGGCACCCACGGGAGCCAGGTCATCCTGCTCGGCCAGCAGGCTGTCGAGTCTGCGGTCGACGACAACCTGGCAGGCACCGTCGAAGGCTTCGCGTTCCGGGCTCGCCACGCGGGGACTGCGGCGTCGATCGCCGTATACCTCGACGCGCGGGATCGAGCCACCACATTGATCGCCGGTCTCTATTCGAGCCGCCACCATCACCCTCAGTCCCTTCTGACCTCCGGCTTGCTCCGGTCTCCTAAGGCTGGTGCGTGGAACACGGTTGCCGTGGGCTCTGCCGGTCTGCGCTCTGGTGCAACCTATTGGCTCGCGGTACTTGGGAAAGGTGGCGCCGTCTACTTGCGGGACCGCAGCGGCGCGTTGTGCTCAGGCGAGACGAGCTCGAAGCGCAAGTTGCGGTCGCTTCCGGGTACCTGGCCGGCTGGCTCGGACTCGCACACCTGCCAAATCTCGGCCTACGTGAGAGGTCGCTCCGGTACCCCCGGCTCCGGCGGTGGCACCACGCTGTTCGGACCAAACGCACCCTCCGGGACGAACGCGACGCCCAGCGGCGCTTCCTCGGCCCCTTCGGGTAAGGGCACGTCGTCCCCAGGGACCACCCCAACCCTGCCTCCGGTAGCCACGGGCGCGCCAACGATCACCGGAAGTCCAGTCGCCGGGCAGATACTCACCACGTCGAATGGCTCTTGGATCGATAGCCCGACTTCATTCGCGTACCAATGGGAGGACTGCGGCACCCTAGGCGTCGTCTGCACCGATATCGCTGGTGCGACGTCGGCGTCGTATACGTTGGGGAGTGGTGATGTGGGGGATACGGTGCGGTCTGTTGTGACGGCTAAGAATTCGGGTGGGTCTGGGTCGGCGAGCTCCGCGGTGACGGGTGTGGTGGCGTCTAGTGGTGGCGGTGGCGGTGGTGGGGGTGGTGCGGTGCCGGCGAATGCTGTGCAGCCGTATTTCACGGCGAGTTCGGTGAGTAGTGGTGGTGTGTGTTCGGCGGGGTGTGCGGTTGTGGGGCAGCAGTTGAGTGTGACGCCTGGGTCGTGGTCGAATTCTCCGACGTCGTTTGGGTATCAGTGGGAGGAT
>DATBYI010000265.1:0-3371 GCA_036513815.1 Solirubrobacteraceae bacterium | reverse complement strand
GCTGACGAACGCACCGTCCTCCCAGGTGAGCCCGTCCGGCGAGGTCTCGAGGGCCGCGGCGGCGAGCAGCCGCGCTTTGTCGAGGATCTTCCCGGCGGCGCTCTGGATCGCCTCCGGCGTCTGGCCCGACGGACTGGTGTTGTAGCCGTGACCCTCTCCGAACCGGTCGGTGTCGGCGGGAACGACCTTGACGTCGAGCGGGGGGACGCCGAGCTCGTCGGCGACGAGCTGCGCGTACCGGACCTCCTCGCCGTCGGGCTCGGTGGTCAGGCTGAGCACCATCTTGCCGGTGGGGTGCACGCGCAGGAACACGGCGCGGTACGCCTCGTTGGCCATTACTGATCCTCCTCTGTGGTTTGATCATCCGCCTCGTCTCGAGCCAGGCGCTGGCGCTCGAGATGGGCGGTCAAGGCGTTGTGCTCCTCCAGGTCGCAGAAGCTGGGCTGGGGGCCGCCAAGTGGATGGGGCGGGACGGCGGGGCGATCGCAGCCTGGGTATATGCACGTCTTCTCGGTCATCGTCCGAGCGACCATCCGGGAGTCGTCTTGCCCCGGCTGGGCCCGTAGCCGCTCGGCATGGCCACCGAGCTGCCCGGGACCGGCGTCGCGCTCGCCCACGGCTCCTCCTCGGGCTCGGGCGTCGCAGGCGTGGGGCGTGCCCTGAGATCCTGAACGCGCGGGGCGCCGATCGCGTCGATCACCTCGTCGAGGGCGTCGAGGCTGTGGCCGCTGACGAGCGCGTCGCAGAACGGCAGCGCCGCGACGAGACCGCCGGCGCGAGCCTCGAAGCCACGCGCGCTGACTCGCGGGTTCACCCAGACGATGCGGTGGGCCAGTCGTCGCAGTCGCTCCATCTCGCGCCCCACGAGCGCGGGATCGCCGCGCTCCCAGCCGTCCGACAGCAGCACGATGACGGCCCCACGCGCCATCCCCCGCCGGCCGTGGCGATCGTTGAAGGCCTTCAGGGCATCGCCGATCCGGGTTCCGCTCGACCAGTCGGGAGCCGTCGTCGCCGCCCGCTGGATCGCCCGCTCGGGGTTGCGCGACTGCAGCGCCCGGGTAAGCCGCGTGAGCCGGGTGGCGAAAACAAATGCCTCCGCGTTCGTCGCGCCGCCCGCCGCGGTCAGGAAGTGCAGATATGCCCGCGCGTAGGGCTCCATCGAGCCGGAGATGTCACACAGGAGCACGAGCCGCCGCGGCACGACGCGCCGGCGGCGGCGCGCGAGCCGGATCGGGTCGCCACCCGTGCGCAGGCTTCTCCGCAGCGTCCTGCGCATGTCGATCCGCTCGCCATGACGCTGTCGCTGCGCCCGCCGCGTGCGGCGCATGGGGGTGGCGACGCGGATGTGGGTCATCAGCCGGTAGAGCTGCGCGAGCTCGGCCGGCGAGAGCGCGTCGAAGCGCTTGGCGCGCAGCACCTCTTCGTCGCTGGCGAGCATCGGTACCGGGACGTCGTGGGCGGGCTCGGCGGGTCGGGTGCTCGGGGCCGTGGAGGGGGTGGCGTGAGGCGGAGCGTCCCCGGCGCCCTCGCTCGTACGCCGCGCCTCGTCGGCCGGGGCTACTGCGCTCGGCTCGTCCTGGGATGCGGGCTCGTCCGGTCTGGCCGGCCCGGATCCGAACACCTCGCGGAACACGGCATCGAACGCGGGCACCTGCATTCGGTCCGAGACGAACACCCCGCGTGCGGTCCAGTAGAGGCGCCGTCGCGAGACCGGCTCGACGGCGACCAGCGCCTGCGCGAACCACGCCGCGCGCTCGGCGGTCACGGGGATCCCGACGTCGTGCAGTCGCCGGTTGAACGTACCCGCCACCGCGGGCAGGTCGAGCCCGAGCGGGCGAACCCGGAACGGCTCGCTCATCGCGGGCTCACCAGCTGCACGAGCCCCGCGGCGCGGACCACCTCCTGGTCCTCGGCGTACTTGAGCACGGACCCGAGCGTCCGGTTGATCGCGGCCTCGTCCAGCTCGGCGACGCCGAGCACGGTCAGCGCCGCCACCCAGTCGATGGCCTCGGCCACGCCGGGCGGCTTCTGAATGTCGCTGTCCCGCATGCGGGCCACCGCCTCGGCGACCTGGACGGCGAGCGTCTCCGAGGCGCCGCGAACGCGCCGGCGCACGATCTCGACCTCGCGCTGCGGCGTCGGGTAGTCGATCCACTGGTACAGGCAGCGCCGCTTGACCGCGTCGTGCAGGTCGCGTGTGCGGTTCGAGGTCAAGACGATGATCGGCGGATGCGTCGCGCGGATCGTGCCGAGCTCCGGGATCGTGACCGCGGCCTCGGCCAGCAGCTCGAGCAGGAAGGCCTCGAAGTCGTCGTCGGCGCGGTCGATCTCGTCGACGAGCAGGACGGCCGGTCGCGGCCCTGGGTGCTCGAGTGCGCGCAGGAGCGGTCGACGGATCAGGTATTCGCGCCCGAACAGATCCTCCTCGCGCAACTCGGTGCCGCGTGCCTCGGCGACGCGGATGCTGAGCAGCTGGCGCGGATAGTTCCACTCGTACAGCGCCTCGGCCGCGTCGATCCCGTCGTAGCACTGCAGCCGCACCAGTGGCGTATCGAGCACCGCGGCGAGCGCCTTGGCCGCCTCGGTCTTGCCGACGCCGGCCTCGCCCTCGAGCAGGAGCGGCTGGGGGAGCCGCAGGCTGAGGAAGATCGAGGTGGCGAGCGCCTCGTCGACCAGATAGTCGACTGTGGCGAGCCGCTGCGCCAGCATCTCGACATCGGGCACGAGGTGACGGATCTCGTCCGCGGCCTCGCCGGTCACCTGCGGCGGTGTCATACCGATGCGTGCTGGCGCTCGAACGCGCGGAGACAGCCCTCGCCGCAGAAGTAGAGGGTGTCTCCGGCGTATTCGAGCGACGGCGCGTCCGCACTGACGACCACCGTCATGCCGCAGATCGGGTCGACCGCGGTGGGTGGGGCGGCGGCCCACGAACGCGGAGCCGTGCTCGACTGTCGGCGGACCTCGATGATCGAGGCGAGGATCGAGAGCGCGACCTCGGCCGGAGTCCGCGCGCCGATGTCCAGTCCGGCCGGCGTGTCGATCCGGCCCAGGAGCTCCTCGGGAACGCCAGCCTCGCGCAGCTCGATGAGGACCCCGGCCCCGCGTCTGCGGCTGGCCACGAGCCCGACGTACGAGACGCCCGCCTCGAGCGCCGCACGGAGGATCGCGAGCTCGTCGCGACCGTGAGCGGCCACGACCAAGGCCAGATCGTCGGCCGACGGCACCACGGCGCCGCTGTCGGCACCGCGCGAGTCGACCGCGTCGAGCCCTACGTCTGGTCCGAGCCGCAGGAGTGCGGCCGCGATCGGCGTGTCACCGGCCACGATCATCCGCGGTGGAGGCAGGAACGGTTCCAGGAACACCTCGATCGC
>DATBYI010000264.1:0-3713 GCA_036513815.1 Solirubrobacteraceae bacterium | reverse complement strand
GGGTGCGTGTACATCGACCCGCCGGACGGTCGTACTCCGGACGGCGCCGACGCTCTGGTGTCGTGGTGGGTCGTGGACCGAGAAGCGGGCGGCGAGCTCGAACGCGCGCTGGACGAGGTCATCCCGCACTGGCTGGGAGAGCGCTGGGCGTTCCGCGCTGTCCACTACGCTCCCTGACCCCGCGCGGCCGGACGCCGGTAGTCTGGTTGCCATGGCGAATGCGGGCGATGGTCTTATTTCCCGGCTCGTGGCGCGCGGCAAAGGCGTGCCGAGCGGGCGCGACTGGCAGCGCTGCGCGATACTCGAGCCACTGCCGGTGCCACGGGTACCTGAGTTCGTCAGCGACGGGGCCGGCTTGCCGTTCTCGCCACTCCTACTAGAGCGGCCGCCCGAGCCTCTCGACCCCTCCGATCCAGCCGTCGGCGCCCTTGCCGGCCAGCTCAACGGGCAGCCCGTGGGCTGGCGGCAGCTCGCGAGGACCGATACCGAGGCGCTGTTCGGACGTGGGCTCCTGGCGGATCTGCTCACGGTCGTCGTCAAGCAGGACCCCAAACGCGGCACGTGGTCGTGCGTGGCGAAACACAACGGCCGACCGCTGCGCGCTACCCGCGATGGGATCCGGGCGTCCTCGTGGCACCTCGACGAAGCCGTCGAGCTCAAGCCCGAGGACACCGTCCTGCGGGTATGCGTGACGGAGCAGACGCACGCCGGCGGTCGCCGGGCCGACGGCCGCGTGCTCGCGCCAGACCTCTACGAGAGCGACGACGAGCTCGTCCTGACGATGTACGTCAGGCCTGAGTCGGGCTTTCAGATGCGCAGGCCAAACCCGGAAACGCCGGTCCGGGTGGCTCTCGCACACCCCATCGGGCACCGAGAGGTGCTCGACGGAGCGCTGTACGAGTAGGGCGCTCGATGGCGCCGGCCGCCGCGCCGTGCCGTGACATGCCGGCGTTCAGACCTGCGGGCCGGAGTTGTCGACGAGCTGAGCGATCTCCAAGAAGTCGATCGTCGGCTCGACGCCATACAGGCCGGTCACTCGCTCGCGCATCTCCTCTGAGAAGAAGTTCTTGGCAGCGTCCTCCGATTCCCAGACGTAGAAATTCATCGCGCGCTGTCGCGCGTCGTCAACCGTGAAGGCCTTGGACCTCAGCCCGGGCATGCCCTCAAACGTTTGGCGGGCGTTCTCGGCAATGGAGACCACGCGGGCGCGATCAAAGTCCTCGTCGTACTGGAAGATGACGCTCACGCCGATCACTGTGTTCCCCCGTATGTCTGGGCGCGAGCGCCCGAATCGGGCGGGCGGCCTGCGCATTTTGCGTTCAGGCGTGACCCTATAGGCTCCTCCAACTCCTCCGCTCCGGATGGTACGTTGCGGGCAGCAAACGCGCGAGCAGATGGAGGGAGATCGTGTCTGAGGTGACCTCTGGCCCAGGAGGCCCTGGGGCAATCCGGAACTGGCTCCTCTGCCGCTGCGGCGACGACGACGCCAAAGCTGTTTGTGCGCCAGTCCTCGGGACTCGTCCGCAACGTCAGCGTCACGAACGCGCTGTTCTTCAACGTGGCTGCGTTCGTCGGGGTGGGCCTCACGCTCTACCCGATCTTCTACAGCCTCGCCGATGTCCCGGTCTGGCGCGCGGGGCCGTTCTCCGCCTACGGCTGGGCGTCGATCGTCGCCGGCCTGTTCTGCATCCTGCTGGCGCTCATCTTCTCGTCGCTGACGTCAGTCATGGCGCCCGGCGTACTTTTAGCCGTGTCGCAAACCCCCCACGCCGGACAGGGCGGGGAGCACCTCCTCCTTGAGGAGTTCCACTGACCGCAGTGATCGCTCGAGTGCGAGATTGCCGAATGCGAGTCGCCCGAGGAGATAGTTGATGCCTGCCTCTTCGACCTGCGGAAGGAGGCGGTCCCGAACGGTTGAGGGCGAGCCGACGACGCAAAAGCCGGCGTCCACGGCATCGTCGAAATCAGACGGAAAGCTCAACGGGATAGGCACACCCCGTTGGCGCCAAAGCAGGTTGAGATTGGCGAACCACTGCTCATACGCGGACCTGGCCTCTGCGTAGATTTCCGTGTCGGAGTCGGCCACGACGATGTGGCGACTCATGCCTATCAACGGCAAATCCTGCGGACCACGGTCGAGCCGCTGCCAGGCATCCCGATACCGGTCCGTGATGCTGCGGACAACACCGGTCGGGGCATTACATACGCCATTGATGCCACGCTCCGCAGCCCAATCCACTGTGGCGGGCCGAGCGATGCCGTACCACAGCGGCGGGAACGGCCTCTGGACCAGATGGAGTTCCATTGGGAACCCCTCGACGCTGAAGTACTCGCCGCGGTGCGTAAGCGGGCCACCGCTGCCACTACCAATGAGCAAAGACAGAGTGTCCTCGTAGCGCTGCCTTGCTTCGTCCTCATCCTTGATGCCATAGAAAGCCAGCTCGATCGGGGAGATACCGCGACCAATTCCGACTTCGAGCCGGCCGGCGCTCAACTGGTCCAGCATGCAGATCTCTTCCAAGATCCGGAGCGGATGGTAGGTGCTCAGGACGTAGACCATCGGGCCAAATCGGAGGCGTTGTGTGCGCTGCGCCACGGCCGATAGGAAGACGCTCGGCGAGGGCGATAATCCCAGCGGCGTCCCGTGATGCTCGGCGACGTGATATCCGTAAAACCCGGCACGGTCGTAGGCTCCGACGAGCGCAAGCCGGTCCTGATATTGCTGGCCTAAGTCGGGGCCGCTCCGGTCCATGTGGTCGAAGACGCCAAACTTCACAGCGGCATTCTCCCGCGGTCAGCGTCTTTTGAATAGATGACGAGCGGTCCCCGCCGGGACGGGCGGCGGGGACCCTGGGATCCTGCGAGACGACGAGCCTTACTAGACAATATTGATCGAGATAGTTAAGATAGGCCCCTGACGGCCACGGCTCTTTCAAGCGACCGAACGGAGAACCCGAATGAGGATCAGACGAGCAGGTGTCACGCAGCCGAGGCTACTCGCGCGGACCGCTAGCTCCGGGGGCCCGTCCCCGCGATCACGGGGGCGCCTGCTCCGAGCGGTCCTCGCGCTCGCGGGCAGCCTCGCCCTCGGCCTCGCGCTCACCCCGGCTGCGGGCGCGTCGGTCAGAGGCTCGAACGCCGGATGGGACGGCTTCCCGGGGTCCCTCCGGGGACCCGTGCTCTGGTCTCCCGGAGTCCCGGCGGGGCCCAGCGTGGAGGCCTTCGCGCGGATCGCCCCGAGCGTCGAGTCTCCCCGGTTCCTGAGGGAGGATCCGCTGTCGGCCTCCGCGCTGCAGCAGAACGTCGACGTCTATGGGGCGCTCCCGAACCACTACACAGGGACCCCGTACGACGCGCTCGAGCTCGGGGTGATCAAGCGCGAGCTGGCCGCGGACGGGCTCAAGCTCGGACAGGTCTCCTATTCCTTCCCCGAGAACGTGCCGACGCGGGTGGGGCTCACCGTCGGCTCGGTACGTGAGCCGGCGAGCGCGCTCGCTCCCGAGCAGTACTCCGGCGTGACCGGCCCGGGCGGGGTCTCGGGCCAGCTCTACTACGGCGGCAACGGCACTGGTGACCTGAGCGCCGGCGCCGGGAAGATCATCGTGTTCTCGGGCGGGAGCGTCCTGGGGGCCGTCGAAGCGGGCGCCGCGGCCGGCGCGAAGGCGATCGTCGCGGTCTCCCCGGGTGTTGAGGACTTCCCAGCCTGGGAGGAC
>DATBYI010000263.1:0-4382 GCA_036513815.1 Solirubrobacteraceae bacterium | reverse complement strand
CGGCTCTGCTGGGCCAGCGAGTCGGGCGCCTCGAGCAGCCAGAACGTCGCACGAACCGGCTCGCGCCCACCGCTCATCCCGAATAGGCGGCACATGGGTGCCACGTTAGCGCGCACAGTCCGCTTGATGGCGACCCGGTTGGCCGGGCGCGGACTGTCAAAGTAATTTCAAGATCGTGCCCTATCGTGGCCGTCATGAGCTTTCTCCGCACCGTCTCCACCCAACGACTGCTCGCGATCATCGCCGGCGTCGTCATCGCCGTCGCCGGCGGCACCGCGATCGCCGTAGCTGCCTCCAACGGCGGCCCGAAACCACCGGCCGAGTCGCTCGCCACCGCGCTGCACCAGGCGGCCGGCGCCCCCGCGGTCAGAGGGATCACGGCGCGGATCAAGTTCACCAACGACCTGATCAACACCTCGGACATACAGGGCGCCGACCCGATTCTCAACGGCGCCACTGGACGCCTGTGGATGTCCGATGACGGCCGGCTGAGGCTCGAGCTCCAGGGCGACAACGGCGACGCCCAGATCGTCGTCGACAACGGCTCGTTCTCGATCTACGACCCGATGTCGAACACCGTCTACAAGGGCACCCTCCCGCAGCACTCCGGCGCCACCTCCTCGAACACCCCGAAGAGCGAGCCGATCCCGACGGTGGCGCAGCTCCAGACCGACATCAACCAGCTCGCGCAGCACTGGAACCTCGTCGGTCCGACGCCGCGCAACGTGGCCGGACAGCCCGCCTACAAGGTCGTCGTCACGCCCAAGCACGGCGGCGGTCTGCTCGGCCAGGTCCAGCTCGCGTGGGACGCGACTCGGGGCATCCCGCTCGGGCTCGCGATCTACTCGAGCTCCAGCTCGAGCCCGGTACTCGAGCTGAAGGCCACGCAGATCTCCTACGGCTCGGTCAAGGCCAGCAACTTCAAGGTCAGCGCGCCCGCCGGTGCGAAGGTGGTCCGGATCGCCTCGACCGCCACGACCGGGACGGCGAAGCAAAGCCACGCGCGGGGCAAGGCGGGCAAGGCTCACGCTGAGGTGACCGGACCGGCCGCCGTCCAGGCCCACCTGCCGTTCACGCTGGCCGCGCCGAGCACGCTCTCGAAGGTCGGCCTCCAGCGCCAGTCCGTTCAGCTCCTCGACTGGGGTGGCAGCCCGGCCGCGCTCGTCACCTACGGCCAGGGCCTCGGTGGGATCGCGGTGATTGAGCAGACCGCGAAGGGCCAGTCGCCCACGCCGTCGACGAAGTCGCAGAGCGGCGGCGACAACGGGCAGGGACTGAGCCTCCCGACCGTGTCGATCAACGGCGCCTCCGGGACCGAGCTCGACACCGCGCTCGGGACGGTCATCACCTTCTCGAAGGGCGGAGTCCAGTACACGGTCCTCGGGTCGGTGCCGCCGGTCGCCGCGGAGGCCGCGGCCAGGGCGCTGGCGCCCTAAGTGGGCTCCACTGACATGACCGACGCCCCACCGGTCGAAGTCCGTGGGCTCGTCAAGCGCTACGGAGAATTGACGGCCGTCGCCGGCGTGGATCTAACCGTCCACGCCGGTGACGTTTACGGCTATCTGGGCCCGAACGGCGCCGGCAAGACGACCTGCCTGCGGATGATGCTGGGACTGATCCGGCCCACGGCGGGGACGGTCCGGCTGTTCGGCCGCGATCCGCTCGAGACCGTCCACGCGCTCGACGACGTGGCCGGCTTCGTCGAGGCGCCGACCTTCTACCCGTACATGACCGGCCGGCGCAACCTCGAGCTGCTCGCGGCGTTCGACGGCGACGACGCCCGGGACCGTCTCGACGAGGCGCTCGAGACGGTCGAGCTCTCGGACCGGGCTAAGGACAAGGTGGGCGGTTACTCGCACGGGATGCGCCAACGGCTCGGGATCGCGGCGGCGCTGCTCAGGAATCCGAAGCTGCTGCTGCTCGACGAGCCGGCCACGGGGCTCGACCCCGCCGGCATGCGTGACATGCGGCTCCTGATCCAGCGTCTCGCCGACCAGGGGATGACCGTGCTGCTCTCGAGCCACCTGCTCGCCGAGGTCGAGGAGCTCTGCAACCGGGTGGCGATCGTCCGCAAGGGTGACATCGTCTACGAGGGCGCAATCGCCGACCTCAAGCGCAGTGCCGGCGCGACGTACCGCCTCTCGACCACCGACGACGAGCGCGCGCTTTCCGTGTGCCGGGCCCAGCCCGGCGTGTCCGACGTGCGCGTCGTGCACGGACGGATCTCGTTCACGGGGGATGACGCGGCGGTCGCCGAGCTCTCGCAGGCGCTCGTCGAGGCGGGCGCGCTGATCACGATGCTCGCGCCCCAGAGCGTCACGCTCGAGGATCTGTTCTTCTCGCTGACCGAGGGAGATGGGGTTCCCGGCCACGCCGGCCTGGGCGGGGCGGCCGGCGATCGTGCGCCCGCCGCGGCGGAGGCCTCGTCATGAGCTCGATCAGCGGAACCGCCGACGGGCTTCGCTCCGGCGCCGGGACGGCGGGACGGGCGCGCCGGCGGCCCGGCGTCGGGACCGTCTACCGCTGGGAGCTCCGCAAGCTCCGCTACCAGAAGCGCACCTACCTCGGGCTCGGCGCGGCGGCGCTCGTGCCGATCCTGTTCGTGGTCGCGGTGCAGTTCCGCCACCACCGCGCCGGCGGCGGGGACTTCGCGTTCGCGTCGTACCTGACCAAGAGCGGGCTCGTCTTCCCGCTCGTGATCCTGCTGTTCGGCGCGATCTGGCTGTTCCCGCTCATCACCGCGCTGGTGGCCGGCGACATCTTCGCCTCCGAGGATCACAACGGGACTTTGAAGACCGTCCTGACCCGGTCGCTCGAGCGCTGGCAGATCTTCACCGGCAAGGCGCTCACCGCGCTGACCTACGCGATCGTCGCGATCGCGATCACCGGCACGGTGGCGGTGATCGCCGGCTCGCTCGAATCCGGCTTCAACTCGGTGCAGACGCTGTCGGGCACGATCGTCTCGGCGCCCAAGGGCCTCGAGCTCGTCTACCTGAGCCTGCTCGTTTACCTGATCCCGATCGCCACCGTGGTGTGCATCGGGCTGCTGCTCTCGACGATCACCCGCAACAGCGCGGCGGCCGTGGTGGGAACGCTGATGATCTCCCTCCTGTTCCAGCTGATCGGCGTCCTGCCCGGGTTGAGCGCGACCCAGCCCTATCTGCTCAGCACGCAGTTCAACGCGTGGCAGGGCCTGCTCCGCCAGCCGATCGATTGGGCGCCGATCGTGCGCGCGGCATGGGTCTGCGCGCTGTATGGAATCCCGGCGCTGGGAACGGCGTTCCTGGTTTTCCTGCGCCGTGACGTCGCCGGTGGCTAAGACGCCGCCGAAGGCGCCGCCGACTGAATCGATGCCTCGCGTCCTGGTCGTCGACGACGACCCACCGCTGCGGCGGATGCTCGAGCGAACGCTGGCCGCGGAGGGCTACGAGGTAAGCGTCGCCGCCGACGGAGGCGCGGCGCTGGCCGAGGCCGAGCGGGCGGCCCCCGACGTGATCGTGCTCGACGTGGCCATGCCCGGCCTCGACGGGCTCGCGGTGGCGCGCCGGCTGCGTGACAAGGGCGATCCGACTCCGATCCTGATGCTCACGGCACGGGACGCGGTCCCCGATCGCGTGTCCGGCCTCGAGGCGGGCGCGGACGACTACCTGGTCAAGCCGTTCGCCGTCGAGGAGCTCGTGGCGCGGCTGCGGGCGTTGGCGCGGCGAGGTGCCGATGCGGCGGCGAGCGGTGTGGTGCGCTCCTACGGCGACCTCACGCTCGACGTGGCGGGGCGCCGCGCCACGCGCGCCGGGCGCCCGATCGAGCTCACCGGCCGGGAGGCCGACCTACTCGAGTTGCTCCTGCGCGAGCCCGGCCGCGTGATCACGCGCGAGCGCGCCCTCGACGAGATCTGGGAGGACGGCGCCCAGGACAACGTGGTCGATCGCTACGTGACCCGACTGCGGCGAAAGCTGGGCCCGCCGCCGCTCATCAAGACCGTCCGCGGGAGCGGCTTCACGCTGCGGGCCTGAGGGCAGAGGTTCCTACGCGACCCCGGCGACGAGCACGGCCTCGAGTTGCTCCTCGCTCACCGGTGGGCCGATGGCGTAGCCCTGGGCCGCGTCGCAGCCGAGATCGCGCAGCTGCTCGAGCTGCGACTCGTGCTCAACGCCCTCCGCGACCACGGCCAGCCCAAGCGCATGCCCGAGCTCGACGAGCGCGCTCACGATCCGGGCCCCGTCTGGCGAGGAGCCAAGCTGGCCGATGAAGCTCTCGTGCAGCTTGAGCGCGTCGAGCGGCAACGCTCGCAGCCTCGCGAGCGGCGACGCGCCCGCGCCGAAGTCGTCCAGCGCGATCCGCACGCCGGTCGCCTTGAGGCGTTCGAGCGCATGGATGGCGAG
>DATBYI010000262.1:0-2773 GCA_036513815.1 Solirubrobacteraceae bacterium | reverse complement strand
CGGTCGGGAGACCACGACCGTATACGGTCGCGGCACCCCGGACGAGGAGGTGACGGCGATCGCGGACTGGCTGCGGCCACGCCTGAATTCGATCACCCGGGGCGAGGCACAGATTACATATCGCGAGCTACGGCAAATGCTGAGCAACTTCGGGTTCTCCGTCGGGGCATCGAAGAACAACAAGGTTGCGATCGTCGTGACTGAGACTCACGGCCTGTTCAGGAAGCGGGCGCGGGAAAAGACGGTCATGACGATCGACTGGCCCAACGACGGCCGCGCCGTTACGCTCAACACGATCAAACACGTGCGGAGGACGCTCAAGCTCTGCGAGGAAGACGGCGTCACGCGGGACGCGTTCTACAGCCAAGGCGTCCGAATCGACAGCTTCATCAACGAGTATCGCCTCGTACTTCGGAAGCTCGCGTCACGCTAATCCGCGCCACAGTCGCGCCACAGTCGACCCGGATCGAGGGCGGTTATGAGGCCCCCTAGCAGCGGTTCCAACCGAACCGAGAGCCCGCGGATTTGCAGGTAGATCAGGCCAAGCTCACTCCCCCTCGGACGGGTTCGAATCCCGGTAGCGGTATTGGCATTCTGGCCGCAAACGGGGACATTTGCGCCAGCTGGCGCACTGCGAGCGGACTCCAATCAACGTCGTCAAGTCGTGAGCTGGCTCTCGGCTGGGCGCCGCTGGAAGCCGCCAGAACGCACCGAGATACAGCAGGGGCGTCGGTCGTCCGGCCAATCATGGCGCCAGGAGCTTGACCGCTTGCCGAGAATCTGCGATTGATAGCTTCAGTGCCATGAGTGCGACCGCACGCCCTCCCGCCGAGTCCACAGGCTCGGACCATCTCACCTTCCTCTATACCGCGAACCCTGACGGCTGGGTTACGGCCCAGATCGCCGAGTTTCCCGAGGCTATCTCGCAAGGCGAGACGGAGTCCGAGGCGCGTATGAACGTGCTCGAGGCGCTCCACGATCTCACCCATTCGCCAACGGTGGCCGAGCGGGTGGCGTTCACAATCCAGGCGATGATCGACGGGTTCGAACAAGTCGTCCTTCCTAGCATCGGCGACAAGTTCACGGGCGCGCTGAACGCCGCGATCGACCGCCGCCACGACCGCACACTGCACTGAGTGAAGCGCAGGGAGCTCGAGCGCTGGCCAATAAGTCAAGGCGCTCGCTTCGACCGCAACGGTGCCAGTCACGACATCTGGACGCGAGCAGGCGCCAAAGCATCGATCCCTCGCCACCGCGAAATTCGCCCCGGGACCGTGCGAGCCATCTGCCGGCAGCTCGGCATCCCGGAGCCCCGACTCTAAACAGAAAGAAGCATGAGGTGGTGCGCAACCCGCCTGGGCTAAGTGGCAGTTCGAGCGACCATCGACCCCGCGGTTGCAGAATCGACTGCGTTTCTGGGGAGCGATGATCGGCCGAGTTGACCGGCGCGCTCGAGATGCTGGCTACAGCGGCTCGCTATCTCGGTGAAGAGCTTCGCGCGTCGGCGCGCCGAACGGGCCTCGAGCCACGTGGGCGCTGCGGAAAGCGGGGGATCATTGCGACTCGCCTCCATGGTCCGAGCAGGCGCCCGACCGGCCTCCGCTGTGGCTCCATTTTCCGTCCGCGCACTGGACGATGGAGCCGCTCCCGTTTGGAAAGTTCTCGATGCATTGGTGGGTGGAGCAGAACGCGGCGTCGGTGGCGTGGCTAAGCGAGCCGGGACCCTCTACCGACTCCGCCGTTTGGGTGGTCTCCGTGGCTGGCTCGGAAGATGGAGCCGACTGTTCCGACGATGCGGGTGGAGGTCCGTTGAACGCGAGGGTGGAGGTGCTGTTGTCGTCGCAGGCGACAACCCCTTGTGCCTGCTCGCAATGCATCGTGTAAGTGAGGCCGGTGACTGGGCTGCGCGCTCGGAACGTGGTTGAGGGTTTGGCGTCGTAGTTCTTGACAACTGCTTGCGCGAATGCGCAACTGGTGTGTTGGTTTACCGTGATATCGCCGCACCGCCCCGACTTCGGTACACCGGAGCCCGTGGCGTGCTGGGTGGACGTCGCCGCTGTGGTGCTCTGCGCGGTTGTCACCGGCGGCGCGACCACGGCGGTCGGGCTGGTCGAGTTGACTGAGTTGTGCTTCTTCCCGCCGCTGGCGATCGCCCCAATGATGATCAGCGCGACGACGGCGAGAAGGATCCACCGGACCGCCTTCCTCATGATGCTCCCGCCTACCTAGTGATCGCGCGCTTGCATCGCGGCGACTTGCCGCGCGAGGATCGCCTTCACGATTCGGCTGTTGAACCGGATCCGGGCATCGTTAGCGGCACTCGCAGCTGGCGCACAGACTGCGATCGCATGGAACGACGCGGGGATAGCGGCGTTGTTCGAGATGATGACCTCCCAGCCGTTGCTGCCCAAGGGCTCGTCGTAACCCGCTGTCGCATCTACCGGTGGATCGGTTTCGCCGTCATAGCCGCCGCTTAGGACCACGTCCCCCGCCGGACAGGTCGCCACTGAAGAGCCTACGGCGCATGTGCTTGGACTCGACGCGCACATTGGAGCGCTCGGGCCGCTGACGGTAGTAACTCCGGCGCTCGAGAAGGTGCCCGGAGGACCCGCCGGACCGGTGGCCCCGTGAAGTTGCCGCAGCACGCTGGGCTTGATCTGCCTGGTGCTCGTAATCAGGTACCGCGATGCGGCGATCGCCCCGCCGCTGAGGAAGAGCAGTAGGCATCCGGCCGCTGGCACAGCCCAGAGCTTGCGAGACATCGTCTGGAACC
>DATBYI010000261.1:0-6463 GCA_036513815.1 Solirubrobacteraceae bacterium | reverse complement strand
CGGTCGACAGCGTCGAGCGGGCGATCCGGATGCAGCCTGACGGACCGTGCGCGGACGGTCTGCGTGCGGTGCTCGAGCAGATGGACGGCGTCCTGGTCCGTGAGGGGGTGCAGCGGATCGGTGCCGCTGGAGATCCATTTGATCCCGAGCGCCATGAAGCCGTCGCGGTCCAGCCCTCGGCCGACCTGCCGGACCGCACGATCCTGACCGTGGAGCGCTCGGGCTTCGCGCTGGGCGACCGCGTGGTCCGGCCGGCTCAGGTGGTGGTAGCCCGCGCGCCCGAGCACGTCCGCTGATGCCGGTTGCCTACCAGGACTACTACGAGGCGCTCGGAGTATCGCGCGACGCCAGCCAGGACGAGATCCGCCAGGCGTACCGGCGCCTCGCGCGGCGTTACCACCCGGACGTCAACAAGGAGCCTGGCGCCGAGGATCGCTTCAAGGAGATTTCGGAGGCCTACGAGGTCTTGCGCGATCCTGAGAAGCGCGAGCGCTACGACCGTCTGGGAGCGAACTGGAGGGCAGGGCAGGACGTGTCGGCGGCCGGCGGGTTCGACGAGCGGTTCGACCCCGGCAACGGCTTCGGCGGCGTCAGCTTCGATTTCGGCGAAGGGGAGTTCAGCGACTTCTTCGACGGATTGTTCAGCCGCGCCCGGGGCGGGCGGACCGGACGGGCCGCGGGCGGGTTCGACGGCTTCTCGATGCGCGGCGGCGACGCGGAGGCCGTACTCGAGCTGTCGCTCGAAGAGGCCGCGATGGGAGGCAAGCGTCGGCTCTCGCTGGGCGACGGGCGCTCGCTCGAGGTCGACATCCCGCGTGGGGTGCGCGACGGCCAGCGGATCCGGCTCGCGGGGGAGGGGAGCCCGGGGGTGGGAGGGGGACCGGCCGGCGACCTGTACCTCCGCATCCGGCTCAAGCCACATCCACGCTTCCGAGTCGACGGTCGGGATCTGTACGTTGACCTCGCGGTGTCGCCCTGGGAGGCGGCGCTGGGGGCGGAGGTCCCGGTGCCCACGCTCGAAGGGGACGCTCGAGTCAAGGTTCCTCCGGGGTCGTCGAGCGGTCGTCGGCTTCGTCTCCGCGGTCAGGGACTGCCGGGCAGTGGGGGGGCGCACGCCGGTGACTTGTACGCCGTCGTGATGATCCAGGTCCCCAAGAAGCTGACCAAGCGGGAGCGCGACCTGTTCGAGAAGCTCGCGTCGGCTTCGAAGTTCGATCCGCGGGAGGGCCGCTGAGGGTGACCACGCGCAGCGCCATTCGCGCCGGAACGTGGCTGGCCGCCCCCAGAGACGGGCTGGTCGGCATCGAGACGCTCGCCCAAGACGCGGGGATCCATCCCGAGCTGGCCCGCCGCCTGATGGCGCTCGGGTTGATCGCACCGCTGGGTGGCACGACCGCTTCACCGCTGTTTGCGCGGGATGACGCGGCGATGCTCGCGCGCGCGTCGCGTCTGCGCCGAGATCTAGGTCTCAACTATTCAGGTGCGGTCCTCGCTTGCGAGCTGCTCGCGCGGATCGATGAGCTCGAGAAGCGACTGGCCCAAAGACACGACGAGGTGATGGCATGGACCCGAATCGTTGGACGCTGAAGACCCAGGAGGCGGTGCACGATGCGCAGACCAAGGCGATGCGCTATGGGCACACCGAAGTCGACACCCTCCACCTGCTGCTCGCCCTGCTCGAACAGTCCGACGGCCTCGTGCCACGCCTGCTGGCGCGAGCGGACGTCGACACCGGCGCGCTGCGGGCAGCGACCGAGAGCGCGCTCGAACGCCGCCCGCGGGTGAGCGGACCCGGCGCCGCGGGCGGCCAGCTCGGCGTCACCCGCGCGCTCGGGCAGCTGCTGGACGCTGCCGAGCAGGAAGCGGAGCGGCTCAAGGACGAGTACGTCTCGGTCGAGCATCTCGTACTGGCGATGCTGGGAGCCGGTCCAGACACCGACGCAGCCAACTTGCTGCGCCAGTACGGCGGCGACCGGGACCGCATCCTCGAGGTGCTAAACCAGATCCGTGGCGCTCAGCGCGTGAGGAGCGCCACCCCGGAGTCCGCGTACGAGGCGCTCGAGAAGTACGGCCGCGATCTAGTGGCCGAGGCGCGCACCGGGAAGCTCGACCCGGTCATCGGCCGCGACGCCGAGATCCGGCGGGTGATCCAGATCCTGTCGCGTAAGACGAAGAACAACCCGGTGCTGGTCGGGGATCCGGGGGTGGGAAAGACGGCGATCATCGAAGGCCTCGCGCAGCGAATCGTCCGAGGCGACGTTCCCGAGGGGCTCAAGGACAAAACGATCTTCGCGCTCGACATGGGGTCGCTGGTGGCGGGGGCGAAGTACCGAGGCGAATTCGAGGAACGGCTCCAGGCCGTGCTCCAGGAGATCAAGGCTGGCGAGGGCCGGATCCTGCTGTTCATCGACGAGCTGCATACCGTGGTGGGCGCCGGCGCGGCCGAGGGGGCGATGGACGCCGGCAACATGCTCAAGCCGATGCTCGCCCGCGGGGAGCTGCATTGCATCGGGGCGACCACGCTGAACGAGTACCGGCGCTACATCGAGAAGGACGCCGCGCTCGAGCGCCGGTTTCAGCCGGTGGTGGTCGACGAGCCGACAGTCGAGGACACGATCTCGATCCTGCGGGGGCTGCGCGAGCGCTTCGAGGTCCACCACGGCGTCCGGATTCAAGATGCCGCACTGGTGGCGGCGGCGACGCTCGCCCACCGCTACATCACCGACCGTTTCCTCCCCGACAAGGCGATCGACCTGGTCGACGAGGCTTGCGCCGTGATCCGTACCGAGATCGACTCGATGCCCCAGGAGCTCGACGAGATCACGCGGCGGGTGATGCAGCTGGAGATCGAGGAGGCTGCGCTCAAGAAGGAGAAGGACCAGGCGAGCAAGCAGCGGCTGGAGGCGTTGCGCAAGGAGCTGGCCGATCTGCGCGCCGAGTCCGACGCTATGCGCGCGCAGTGGGACGCCGAGCGCCAGGCGATCCACAAGCTGCAGGGGCTGCGTGAGGAGATCGAGCAGCTCCGCCGGGAGATCGAGGACGCCGAGCGGCGCTACGACCTCGACCGCGCGGCAGAGCTTCGCCACGGGCGCCTACCCGAGCTCGAGCGCCGGCTGCGAGCCGAGGAGGAGCGCCTGGAGCAGAAGCAGGGCGGCACACGCCTGCTGCGCGAGGAGGTCACCGAGGACGAGATCGCCGAGATCGTCGCGCGCTGGACGGGGATTCCGGTGGCCCGGCTGGTCGAGGGGGAGCGCGAGAAGTTACTGCGCCTCGACGAGGTGCTGCACGAGCGCGTGATCGGCCAGGACGAGGCGGTCCGCCTCGTCGCCGACGCCGTGCTGCGGGCACGAGCGGGGATCAAGGACCCCAGGCGGCCGATCGGATCGTTCATCTTCCTCGGGCCGACCGGGGTGGGGAAGACCGAGCTCTCGCGGGCACTGGCGCAGGCGCTGTTCGACTCGGAGGACAACATGGTCCGCCTCGACATGTCCGAGTACCAGGAACGGCACACGGTTAGCCGGCTGATGGGCGCGCCGCCCGGCTATGTCGGGTACGAGGAGGGTGGCCAGCTGACCGAGGCGGTCCGCCGCAAGCCGTACTCGGTCGTTCTGTTCGACGAGATCGAAAAGGCCCACCCGGATGTCTTCAACACCCTGCTGCAGATCCTCGACGACGGCCGCCTGACCGATGCGCAAGGACGGACGGTCAACTTCCGCAACACCGTGATCATCATGACCTCCAACATCGGCTCCCTGTACCTGCTCGATGGGCTGACCGACGATGGGGAAATTCGCGAGGACGCACGTGAGCGCGTGATGGGAGAGCTCCGAACCGAGTTCCGGCCTGAGTTTCTCAACCGCGTCGACGAGATCGTGCTGTTCAAGCCTTTGACGATGGGCGAGACAGAGCGGATCGTCGATCTCCAGATCGCGGACGTGCAGGCCCGTCTGGCCGACCGGCGGCTCAGGCTTGAGCTGACCGACGCGGCCCGGGAGGTGGTGGCCCGACAGGGATACGACCCGGTCTACGGCGCACGACCGCTGCGGCGCTACATCCAGCGCGAGGTCGAGACCAGAATTGGCCGTGCGCTGATAGCAGGCCAGATAGAGGATGGCGCCACGATCACCGTTGACGCACAAGGCGACGAGCTCATCGTCCGGTGGGACGCGGTGGCCGCGGAGGAGGAGCCGGTCGAGTACGCAGGAGCAGCCTGACTTGACCACCACGTCCACCGTCCTAGGAGGAAGGGATATGACGATCGGCTCGAGCCTCTTGCTCATCGCTGCCGGCGCGATTCTCAAGTGGGCGATCACGGCCCAGGTTCAGTGGCTCAACCTTCAGAACACGGGCGTGATCTTGATGGTCGTCGGAGGCGTCGGCCTATGCATCGGCCTGTTGCTCCTGTTCTGGCCCCGCTGGAGCGCTGGACCTCGTCCCGGCCCGCCCGCCGGGCCACCCTGAGAGCATGCGCGCGACCTCGGTCTCCGATGGCGAGATCGTGCTGCGGTTGGCGATCATCGTGGTCCTGTGCGGGGCGATCGGGCTCGAGCGGCAGGCGCGCGATGAGATCGCCGGTCTGCGCACCCACGTGATCGTGGGTCTCGGCGCTGGGCTGTTCACGCTCGTGTCGGCGTACGGATTCGCGGGCTCGAATGCCTCTCGCGTTGACCCATCCCGAATCGCGGCTCAAGTGGTCTCGGGGATCGGGTTCCTGGGCGCGGGTGTGATCATTCGCAACTCCGGCACGGTGCGGGGCGTTACGACCGCGGCCGCGCTCTGGATCTCGGCGGCGATCGGTATGGCGATCGCCGCCGGGTTCTACCTCGGCGGAGCAGCCACGACGGGGATTGCCCTGGTGGCGCTGGTCGCGCTGAGAAGACTGAGGCCGGTGGTGAGGCGGCGCTTTGGCAGCGAGACGCTGAGCCTCGAGCTCGACCTGGCGCGCGGCGCATCGGTCAGCTCGCTGCTCGACGAGCTCAGGCGGCACCGTCTTCGGGTCGAAGGACTGGAGAGCGAAATCCGTGACGACGGCACCGAGCGCCTCCGACTCGAGATGCTAGGACCGGGGTCGCTCGACGTCGACTCCATCCTGTTCGGCCTGTCGAACATCGGCGAGATCGCGCGGATCGAACGCGCCGCGCTCTATTCATTTGACCTGGACGCCGGCGAGGAACCGTCCCCGCGGATCGGAAACCGGCTGCACATCCGCCGGTTCTATGATCCCAATTCGTCTACCAGGTCGGCCACCGAGTCGACGATGCGCGAGGCTCGGTAGGGAAACCGTTCTGCCTCGCCGCGAGTTGTCACGCCGCTGAGCACGAGGATCGCCTGGAGCCCCGCCTCGAGGCCGGCTACGACGTCGGTGTCCATGCGATCTCCGACCATCGCCGTGCTCTCCGAGTGGGCGCCGACGGCGTTGAGCGCCGAGCGGATCATCAGGGGGTTGGGCTTGCCGACGAAGTACGGTGCGACCTCGGTCGCGCGACTGATGAGCGCCGCGATCGAGCCCGTCGCAGGCAGCGGGCCGCCGGGCGACGGACCGATCGGGTCCGGGTTGGTCGCGATGAAGCGCGCGCCCCCCATGACGAGCCGGATGGCCCGGGTGATGCGCTCGAACCCGTAGGTTCTCGTCTCGCCGAGGACGACATAGTCGGGGTTGATGTCGGTCATGGTGTAGCCGGCCTCGTGGAGCGCCGTCGTCAGCCCGGCCTCGCCGACGACGAAGGCAGAACCACCGGGACGCTGTTCCTCGAGAAATCGTGCGGTGGCGAGCGCGGAGGTCCAAATCGCGTCCTCGGGAACTTCGAGGCCGACGGCTCGAAGTCGCGCCGACAGATCCCTGCGCGTGTAGATCGAGTTGTTGGTGAGCACGAGGAATGGAAGCTCGAGCTCGCGAAGCCGGGCCAGGAATCGGTCCGCACCGGGGATGGGCTGCTCCTCGTGCAGGAGCACGCCGTCCATGTCGAGCAGCCACGAATCAGTCAACGGTCAGATCAGCTAGATCACGTGAAGGAGGGCAAGCACTGACAGCGTTCCGACCAGCGAGACGGCGAGCGATCCGACGCAGCCGAGATTATTCGAGAAGAACAGGAACAGTTGGGTTCACCCCTCACCGGTCTCTCTCCGCCGGCGGCCCTCGGGCACGTCGACCACTTCAACGCAGTCGACGCTGTTCCCGTTGATCAGAACCACCGCGTTGCTGTCTGCCTGGTCGGGCAGGTCGTAACCTAGTACGACACAGCCGCGGTTTCCCAGCACGTCGGCCAGGGACTTGATGATCTCGCCGGCAGATTCATCGTCCGGTAGGCGGTACTGCTGCCTACTTGGATAAACGCGAAGGAACAGTGTCACTCAGTCGAGTGTTAGGCCTCTGGAACTCGGAGGCAACCCCATCATCACGTGGCGCCCGGAGCCGGCTCAGGATGTCCTCCATCACGGCCTCGGCCGCCCGCCCGCCGTCGAC
>DATBYI010000260.1:0-12000 GCA_036513815.1 Solirubrobacteraceae bacterium | reverse complement strand
CGGGGCGATGTCGAGCTCGGCACTCGCCCGGCCGTGCAGCTCCTTCATGGGATCAGCAGCAGCTTCCCGGTCGTCTTGCGCGCCTCGAGGTCCTCTTGGGCCTGGCGCGCTCGCTCGAGCGGGTAACGCGCGCCGATCCTGATCTCCAGCTCGCCGCGCTCGACGTAGCCGAACAGCTCCGCCGCGCGTTGCTGGAGAAGCTGGGGGGTACGCGTGTAGGTGTGAAGCGTCGGGCGTTGGACGTACCACGAGCCCGCGACGAGCATCTGGGGATCAAACGGATCCGGGCGCCCGCTGGCCGCGCCGTAGAGGATCAGCCGGCCCTCCGGGGCGAGCGCCTTGAAGCCGTCGAGGAACGTCGCCCGGCCGATCCCGTCGTACACCGCCGCCACTCCCTCGCCGCCGGTGATCTCCTTGGCCCGGTCGGCGAAACCGTCGTAGCCGATGGTTTCGTTCGCGCCCGCGTCGCGGGCGATCTGCGCCTTTTCCTCGGTCGATGTGGTCGCGATGACTCGTCCACCGCGTGTCTTAGCGAGTTGGGTCAGGAGAAGGCCCACGCCGCCGGCCGCCGCGTGGACGAGGACCCAGTCGCCCGGCTCGATCGGATACGAGTCGGCAGCCAGGTAGTGGGCCGTCATGCCCTGGAGCAGTGTGGCCGCGGCCACCTCCGAGGACACGTCGTCAGGAACCGGCACGAGGTGGTCTCGCGGCGCGGCCAACTGCTCGGCGTAGCTACCGGCGATGTGCGCCCACGCCACCCGCTCGCCCGTGTCGTGGATGCGTCCGGCGCCCTCGACGCCTATGATCGCCGGAGCCGGCGAGCCGTAGCCGCCGCCCTCGCGCTCGTACACGTCGCGGTAGTTGACGCCGATCGCCTCGACGTCGACGAGCACTTCGCCCTCGCCCGGCGTCGGGGCCGGGACGTCGCGTAGCTCGAGAACCTCGGGGCCCCCGTTTCGCTCGAAGACGATCGCGCGCATAAGGCGGTGGCGAACGCTAGCGACTTGGGACGGTCGGCGGCGCCTAACGGGGGCGCCTTGCCCCGGTTGGAGTCAGGGCGCCCACGACCAGCAGCATGGCCAGCCCGACGGCCGCCGCCTCGGCTATGTACCAGGGCCACGGGCTCATCACGCTGAGCAGCGATGCGTGCACCGGCTTGGCGCGCAGGTACATGTAGTTGCCTCCGGTGATCACGTCGCCGAGCCCGGCGATCGCCGCCCACACGAGCGTGAAGGCGAATACCCGCCAGGCCGCGCCAGGCCGCGGATAGAGCCGGCAGCCCACCACCAGGTAAGCCGCCGCGACGATCGCCCCCACGTGGTAGAGGAAGTACGTGAAGTAGAAGACGCTCGGGAAGGCGTAGGCGAGATCCGGCGTGACGACCGCCTGGAGTGAGGCGGTGAACGTCCAGAAGTAAGCCAGCTCGACGAACAGCTGACGGCGCGTGAGCAGGGCCACGATCGACGCCACCGAAACGGCGTCGGTCAGCTGGAGCGGGAGCGTGTACTGGACGCTCCACGTGCCCTGGATGACGTCGGCCACGTACTCGCCGGCCCACGCGGCGCAGATCAAGCCGGCCAGGGTGACCTCGAACGGCCTCATCCACCGTCCGGGGTGCCGGCGCGCTCCCCACACGCTGCCGGCGACGCCCAGGACCAGCACCGCCAGCGCGACGTTGTGCTGAAACGAGAACTGCTTCAACGATTTGTTTTCGGGGTCGGCGCGGCAGGTTCGGCAGGCCGCCCGAAATCTAGACGGCTAGGGCTGCTCGCCGATGAGCGCCGCCGGCTCGGAATCCTCGTCGACGCCCGTTGCGCCGGATGCGGTCGCCTGAACGAATGACCCGCCGGGTGGAGTGCCCGCGCTCACGCCGCCCCAGGTCGGATCGCCGGTGGACGGCTGTGGCCACAACCACCACCCGGACCACGTGCGCGTCGGGTTCGGGTCGACGAACACGTCCTGGACGTTCCAAGTGGCGATCGCACCGCTCGCGTCGCCGGAAGGCGAGCCGCTGACGTCGCCCAGCCACAGCGCATAGGCGCCCTGGGTGTCGTCGATGTCGATGTGGCGCAGGTCGAACACGTCCGGCGGCGGGCCGGCGTCCTGCTGGTTGGGGGTGAGGAACAGGCCCTGGTAGGTGGTCGATCCGGTCAGCCCGTCGATCATCAGCCTGGCCGGCCCGGCCCAGGTCTGAATCAGCTCGGCGTGGTTCGTCGACTGGCTGCCGTCGACGGTGTCGAACAGAACGTCGCGCAGCACGACGGTGGCGCCCGGCTCCTGGAGCTGGATTCCGCCCGTCAGCTGCGGGCCGCCGAAGTGCACCCCTTCCACCCACAGCGTGCCGCTCTGGTCGCTGAAGTGCCCGGCCCAGTCCGCGCTGGTGACATCGAAGTCGCAGTTCTCGAGCACGACGTTGTGCCCGCCCCAGATGTTCAGCGCATTGGGCAGCGTCAGCCCGCCCGACGGGCACTCGAGGATGTAGTCCTGGCTCTGGCTGAGCGTGATGACGTAGTTGGTGGGGCTCAGCTCGATCGTGGTCGGATCGCTCAGCGACGGCTCATCCCACGCCGAGGGCAGCGTCACCGGGAGCGGAGGCGCTTGCGAGCCGGTTGGCACCGGGGTGGGGGCGGGCGCCGGCGCCGAGGACACGGCGCTCGGCGGCGCGGAGGATGCAGCGGCCGGCAGCGAAGAGGACGTCGCCGGGAGCGGACCGGTGGCCGACGGTGCGCGGTGCCGCTTGGTCGGCCTGCGGCATTTGCTCGTGTGCCGTCTCCCCGCGTGGCGCCGCTTCGACGTCGGGACGCACGGTGGCGGCTTGCGGTGCGAGGTGCGCGCGACCCCGGCGATCGGAACCCATGGCATCGCCGCGGCTGGACCGGCCGTCACGAGCACGGCGATCGCGACCAGGTACGGCGGCAGGCGTCTCACCCTCGGAGCCGAGATACCACCGATTCGGTGCCGTCAAGCGAGCGCCCGAGCCCTCGTTCGATGCGGGAGAGGTTCGTGCTCTAAATGTGCAGCCGGGCTTCAGCACCGCCGGCGTGGAACGGGATCTTGCCGCCGCCGGGGAGGCCCCGGGCGGCCAGCGACGGGACGGTCAGCTGGTGCCGTTGCGCGCGCCCTGAAGCGCGCGCCACACGTTCTCGCCGTTGACCGGCATGTCGATGTGCCGAACGCCGTAGGGAGACAGCGCGTCGATCACCGCGTTGTGGACGGCCGGCGTTGCGCCGATCGTGCCGGACTCTCCGATTCCCTTGACGCCGAGCGGGTTGACGGGCGTCGGGGTCTGCATCTCCACCACCTCGATCGGGGGGAGCTCGCTGGCGGCGGGGATGTAATAGGTGACGAGGTTGGCGTTCTGCGGGTTGCCCTCGCTGTCGTAGGTCATCTCCTCGTAGAGAGCCTGGGCGATCCCCGCCACGACACCGCCGTGCACCTGTCCCTCGGCCACCATCGGGTTGATGATCCGCCCGGCGTCGTCGACCGCCACCATGCGCTTGAGCGCCACCGCGCCCGTCTCGACGTCGACATCGACGACCGCGACGTGAGCCCCGAATGGGAACGTCGGCTGCGCCGCCTTGAAGTCGACCTCGGCGCTCAGCTCCGTGAGCTGCCCATCGGCCTCGAGGCGCGAGGCCAACTCGCCCCAGCTGAGCGACGGCTCCGGCGCCCCGGTGACGTGGAACTGGCCCTGGTCGACGTCGAGCACCATGTCCTCGGGGTTGGCCTCGAGCTGCGCAGCGGCGAGCCGCTTGGCCTTCTCGACGACCTCCTCTGAGGCCTGCCCGGCCGCGACGCCACCAATCTGGGTCGACTTCGATCCGTAGGTGCCGGTGCCCCTGGGGACGATGTCGGTGTCTCCCTTGATCACTGTGATCTTCTCGACCGGGATGCCGAGCCGCTCGGAGACGATCTGGGCGAACGTCGTCTCGTGGCCTTGGCCTTGTGAAAACGAGCCCGTGCGCACCAGCGCCTCGCCGGTGCCGGTGATCTGGACCGCGCCGAACTCCTCCTCGGAGATGCCGTTAGTCACCTCCACGTAGGCGCTCAGGCCGATTCCGAGCTGGTGGGCCGCGCCGCTGCTCCGGCGGCTGGCCTGCTCGCGACGCAGCTCGTCGTAGCCGGCGGTCTCGAGCGCGAGCTCCAGGGCGCCGCCGTAATCGCCGATGTCGTACTGGGCACCGGCGGCGGTCGTGTACGGGAAGGAGTCGTTCGGGATGAAGTTGCGCCGCCGCACCTCGGCCGGATCGAGCGACAGCTCGGCGGCGAGCATGTCGATCGCGCGCTCGAGCATCTGGGTCGCCTCGGGCCGGCCGGCACCGCGCACCGGTCCGGTCGGGGTCGTGTTCGTCACCACGGAGCGGATCTCGACCTCGATCTTCGGGATTCGATAGACGCCGCTCGCCATCATCGCGGTCAGGTTGGGCAGGAACGCTCCGAGGGTCGGGTACGCGCCGGAGTCGGCCACGATGTCGAGTCTCAGCGCCTGCACGACGCCGTCGCGAGTCGCCCCCAGCTCGAAGCCGAGCACCATGGCCCGGCCGTGGTGCATCGCGACCATGTTCTCGCTGCGGGTCTCGGTCCAGCGAACCGGCTTACCCGTGTGACGGGCCATCCAGCCGACCACCACGTCCTCAACGTCGAGGCCCTTGGCGCCGAATCCGCCACCGACGTCGGGCGCGACGACGCGGATGTGCTCGGCGTCCAAGCCGAGCAGCATCCCGAGCACCATCTTGTCCTGGTGCGGCGTCTGCGAGGAGATCCACACCGTCAGCCGCCCGTCCTCGCCGAACTGCGCGGCCGTGGACCGCGGCTCGATCGGCAGGCCGTTGAGGCGCTGGCTGATGAGCTGCCCGGTGACGACCACGTCGCTGGAGGCGAACAGCTCGGGATCGGGCTCGAGCGGCCGGTGGAAGCAGATGTTGGTACCGACGTCGGGGTAGAGCACGGTCTCGTCCTTTGCCGCCTCGACGGGGTCGGTCACCGACGCCAGCGGTTCGTACTCGACGAACACCTGCTCGGCCGCGTCGACGCTCGCCTCGCGGGTCTCGGCCAGCACCACAGCCACGATGTCGCCCACGAAACGAACCGTGTCGCTGGCGATCAACGGCCTGAACATGCTCGGGCTGACCTGGAGCATCGGCGGCGCCGGGTTCACGGTCAGATCGGTGTCGGCGGCCAGGAACACCTGGGCGCCCGCGGCCTCGGCGGCCGACTTGTCGATCGCCGTGATCCGCCCGTGGGCCAGGTAGGAGCGCACGAAGGTGAGGTGGAGCGCCCCCGGCAGCTGGAGGTCGTCCACGTAGTGGCCCTCGCCCCTGAGGAAGCGCGGATCTTCCCGCCGGCGAATCCGCTGTCCGATTACGTTGGCCAAAGCGGGCCGAAGCTTTGCATACCCGCACGGCCGGACGCGGACCGGCCTCCGGGGAGTGCTCCCTCGGTCAAGTGATCCCGGCGATGGTCAGCGACCCGACATCGTCGAGTTCGTCGGGCGGCTCGCCCGGCAGCAGCCAGTCGCTCCCGGTCCAGATCACGGCCGAGCGCTGGGCCAGCTCGCCGAGGGCCTTGGTGACCGTGGGCCGGCGCGCCGCGACCAGGTCCGACAGCGTCGCGTGGGTCAGCTGCAGCGGCACGTGGACGCCGTCCTGGCGCACGATCCCCCAGCGGTCGGCGAGCTCCCAGAACAGCATGTGCAGACGGAGGTCGATCCGCGGCTGCTGGACGATCGCCATGTTCGTCGCGATGTGCCGCGAGCGCCGCAGGGCGCGTGCCACGAGCGCCGAGACGACCTCGGGGTAGCGGCTGGCCCGCAACACGAACTCGCTATCGAGGATCGCCATGCGGCCCTCGCGGAGCACGCGCCACTTGCCGGTGCGCGGCAACGAGGTCCCCATGTCGTACGGATGGAACGGGTTGACCAGATCCCCGTCGCCGAGCAGCTCCGCCCCGAAGCGGCCGGCCACGCCGACTCGGCGGACGATCAACCCGTCGAGAATCAGGAGGCCGAGGCCGAAGCGCATGTCGCCGATGTCGACCCGGGGCGTCCACGGCCCGGCCGGGCAGTGACACGTCCCGGCCACGCAATCCTCGATCGCGTCGTTCAGGCGCTCCCCGGTCAGCCCGTCGCTGAGGTCGGGGTCGTGGGCCAGAATCCTGGTGGCGCCGTTCGGCGCGGTTTCTGCGGTTCCGGGGTTAATCATCGCGCGGTAAATCCCTCGGCCCGTCGGTGGGGCAGATCGATCAGGCGGTCGCGTCGAGCGTGCGCGAGCGTGCCGCGACCACGCGCGCCGAGACGCGCTCGTCGCGTACGCCCATTGCCAGCAGCTCGTCGATCAGCGCCAGCACCGAGGCGTGCGTGTGATCGGTGTGCTTGCGAATCGAGTGGACGGCATACTGGCCGACCGCATCGATGAGAGGCTTACGCAGCCGGCCGGCGGCGCGCAGCGGCGAGCGCAGGAACCGCGTGCGCCGGGTGTGGCGCATTTCCTCCGCCCACTGGGCCAGTCGCTCGGCGCGCGCCAGCTGAGTACGTGGCGAGCTTCGGCTACCGACGACCTGAGAGGCGTAGGCGTACAGAGTCTGCCGGCGGTCCTCGTCGATCGAGTCGTTGTACGAGCGCAGGAACGACGCGATCACCGGGCAGACGCACGCCGGGTGATCGGTGAACGACTCACCGGCGAGCATGGAGGCGAGCTCCATGACGCACGCGCCGTCCTCCGGGGTCGAGTGCTTGCCTTTGCTGAGCTTGATCGTCTGGTAGCTGACGGGGGACATCTGCCTTCCTTCTCGTGCCGCGGTTACGCCTCTGAATCTGCCCACTTGAATACCCTCCGCGAGGCGGGTTCACGCACGCGGTCTTTCCGTCTCCGGTCAGCCGTGCGACAGCTTCGCGAAGCCCGCGTTGAGCAGCTGCTGCGCCTGGTCCGAGGTGTTTCCGGAATGCAGCAGCACGACCCCGAGCCACGTCCGCCCCCGGCGGGCGGTCGCCACCAGGCACTCTCCGGCGGCGTCGGTGAAGCCGGTCTTGACTCCATCGGTCCCGGGATAGCCCGACACCAGCAGCGGATTGTTGTTGTAGAGGTACAACTTGCCGCCCTTGATCGGGAAGGGGAGGATCGCGCTGCGTGAGCTGACGATGCTCGCCAGCAGCGGTTGCAGCAGGACGTCGTGGGCGATCAGGGCCAGATCCTCGGCGCACGAGTGGTTGCCCTGGTCGACGATCCCGGACACGGTCGTGTAGTGGGTGCATTTGAGCGCCAGAGCGTGTGCCTTCTGGTTCATGAGGTCGATGAAGCGCTGTTGCGTCCCGGCCACGTGGTCGGCCAGCGCGATCGCCGCGTCGTTGCCCGACGGGAGCAGCAGGCCGTAGAGGAGCGCGACGAGCGAGACTCGCTTGCCCTTCGGGAGCAGGCCGACGCCCGAGCCGGTGTAGTGGAGCGCATCCGCCGTGATCAGGACCCTGGCGTTCGGGCTGGCGTGGGTCGCGACGAGGAGTGCGGTCATCATCTTGGTGAGGCTCGCGATCGGCACGACCGCCGCGGGGTTCTTGGACCAGAGCACCTGGCCGGTGCTGACGTTGAAGAGCAGCCCGCTCGTGAGCGGCAGCGCGAGCTTGACCGACACCCGTTCGGCCGCCGGCGCGGGCGCGATCCCGTAGTCGCCGCGGACCGGGGCCCTGTGCACCACGGGCCGCGCCACGATCGGCGCCTTGAGCGCCACCGTCGCCGGCCCGTCGGCGTGGGAAGCCATCACCGCGAGCAGCGCCACCGCCGCGAGAAAGAGGATGGCGAACACCTCTTCGACCCTCCGTCGCGTCGCCCGCCTTCGCCGACCCCGCCCGCGGTGGTGTCGTCTCGCGCGGCCTTCCTGAAGGACGCTCATTTACGAGGAGGATGAAGCAAGGCCCCGACGATCCCCGTCGTGAACAGGACGAGCACGATGATCGCCAGCACGCCGACCGGGGTCGCACCGTGCGTCTCGATGTCGCGGACGGTCAGCACGCCGAACGTGGCGATGAACAACAGGGCGACGATGAGGACGGGGATGCGCATCCCGCTAACCGGCCTGATATCGCGCCGGCACCACGCGTCGCCTCGTGGCCAGCAGCTTGACGGTGGCCAGGCCGAACGCGAATCCCCCGATGTGAGCGAAATAGGCCACGCCACCGCCTCCTCCGGTCGGGGTGGTCAGGCCCACGGCGGCGAAGACTGCCTGCTCGGCGAACCACAGCCCGAGCACGACGAGCGCCGGCAGCTCGATCACCGTGAACAGGAAGATGATGAACACGAGCGTGAGCACGCGGGCGCGGGGATAGAGCAGGATGTAAGCACCGAGCACCGCGGCGATCGCTCCCGACGCCCCCAGGGTGGGCGCGGTCGAATTGGGGCCGATGGCGACCTGGAGGGCCAGCGCCGCGAGGCCGCCGGCGATGTAGAAGAAGAAGTACTTCACGCGGCCCATCGCGTCCTCCACGTTGTTGCCGAAGATCCAGAGGAACAGCATGTTCCCGCCGATGTGGATGATCGAGGCATGCATGAACATCGCCGTGAAGATCGTCTGCCAGGTCGGAATCGTGTTCGGCGGCGTCCCGGTGACCCCGGGCTGTCCCTGGCAGGCGACCGCCCCGCTCTGAACGAACCCGCAGTGGTGGCCGGGGTGCGTCAGCGCGTACGGGATCGCGCCGTACTTGAGCTCCTCCGTCGGGGTGGGCCCGCTGATCAACGACCCGCCGTGTCGGATGGCCAGGATGTAGACGACGATGTTGGCCAGGATCAGCGCCGCGGTGACGAACGGGAACTGGTTCGTCGGGATGTTGTCCTTGAGCGGGATCACGCGGGGGCGAGCTTACGCCCCGTGCGGCGCGCTCACGCCCGGGCGAGCTTACGCCCCGTGGGGCGGGCTCACGACTGGTGTGTCGGCGTGCCCACGGCGCTCAGCAGCCAGGGCTGCCGCGCGTCGCCGTCGAGCGCGAACGTCCAGCGCTCCGTGAACCTGGTGGCGCGGGACTGGCTGCCGGCGAGGACCTGCGTGGTGTCGCGGTCCTCGAGGTAGCGGCGGCCGTGCAGCTCGACCTCGATCGTCATCGTCGGCGGCTGAGCGCCCGCGTCGAGCCCGGTGATGCGGATCTTCTCGACCTTCGGACCCCTGACCACGAGGCGCGTGCGCTCGCTCGGGTCGCCCGGATGCAAGAGGTCCCGGACCGCCTGCCCGTGCGCGATCGAGCGCAGGCGCGCGTCGTCACCGTCCACCGCCTCGGCCCATGCGGTCGCCGCGCGTCGCGCGGTCACCTCGAGCACGTCGGGCGCGAAGCGGCCGTCGGCCAGGCTCAGGTCGAGCGCGGCGGCGCGAGCGTCGCCGGCGAAGTCGAGGTCCGCGACCTCGGAAATCTTCATCGTCTCGGGGATTGCGTCCGCGACGGCGCCTTCGATCAACGCCTCGTCGCGCATGCTCTTGTCGTCGGACTCGGCGCCGGCGACGATGTCCTCCTGGAGGACGTGCGCGCCCTCGGCGCCCTGCTCGATGGACGAGACGACCCAGCGCCCGTTCGCGTTACGCCGTAGCGTCCAGAACTCGCGCAGGTGGACGGTCTCGCTGAGCCGGCCGGCGCGCTTGAGGTGGTTACCGAGCCGGTCGACGACGTAGTCGTGGAGCTTGGCCTCGACGCGGCACGTGACGCAGTCCTCGGAGGCGTTGCCGCGGCGGGACAGGCCCACGTACTCGACCGTCGGCTCGCCCATCACCTCGACGTGGTTGTGCCAGCCGCGGCGCTCCATGTCGTCGAGCCGGCGGTCCCACTCGCGGAACAGGTCGGGCGCCACCAACTTCGAGAGCCGCGCCCGGTCCCCGTGGTCCCACGCGGACTGGACCTGCTTGAAGAGCGCGGTGGCGTTGGCCTTGACGGCGTCCGGGGCGAAGGCCTCGTCCTCGTCGGCCGCCACCGCGGCCGCCAGTTCGACTTGGCGCGTGCGCTTCGCCGTGCGCCGGCGCTGGGCCGTGCCGGACCTGCCCTGAGCCGACCAGAAGCGCGGCGCCTGGGGGACGACGCGCGTGAAGATGAAGTACGCGATGGCCAGCGCGATCAGAACCAGCGCCCCGAGGCCGTGGCCGATCAGCGCGATCCGGAAGAGAAGCTGGAGGACTATGTAAATCGCGAAGCCGCCACCGCCACCGCCGCCGCCCTCACCACCGCCACCGCCGAACCCGGCGGAGCCGCCGCCGGCCGAGGCCAGTGCGACGGGGGCTGCGATGAGCAGGAGCGCCGCCGTGACGGCCAGCGCGATGATCAGACGCTTTCGGTTCATGCCGTTGCTGCCTCCGCTAGCGGTCCCATCCCCGGCTCGTGCTGGGCGATGTGCTGGTCGGCGTGGTAGCTCGAGCGGACGAGGGGGCCCGCCGCCACGTGCTCGAATCCCAGGGCGTAGGCCGCCTTCTCCAGCTCGGCGAACTCGTCCGGATGCCAGTAGCGGACGATCGGAAGATGGTTCTCGGTGGGCCTCAGGTACTGCCCGACGGTCAGGACCTGGACGTGGTTCTCGCGCAGCGTGCCGAGCGTGTCGACCATCTCGTCAAAGCTTTCGCCCAGGCCGACCATGAGCCCCGACTTCGTGGTTATCTCCTCGCCGGCCATGTCCTTGGCGTTCTTGAGGACGCGGCAGGATCTTTCGAACGTCGAACCGCGTCGCGCCACCGGGTAGAGGCGGGGGACCACCTCGACGTTGTGGTTGAACACGTCGGGCTTTTCCGCGATGACCTTGGCCAGCGGCATTTCCTCGCCGCGGAAGTCGGGGGTGAGGACCTCGACCTTGCAGCGCGGCGCCTGACGGCGGATCTGCCGGATGACGCCAACGAACGCCTGCGCGCCGTAGTCGGGGAGATCGTCGCGGTCGACGCTCGTGATCACTGCGTGCCTGAGCCCCATCCGCGCCACCGACCGCGCCACCCGGGCCGGCTCGAGCGGGTCGTTCCACGTGGGCTTGCCGGTCTTGACGTTGCAGAAGCCGCAGCGGCGCGTGCAGGTGTCGCCGAGGATCATGAACGTCGCCGTTCCCCGCTGCCAGCACTCGCCGATGTTCGGGCAGGCCGCCTCCTGGCAGACCGTGTGGAGGTTCTCGGCCTTGATCAGGCGGTGGAGCTCGCGGTACTTCGTGCCCCCGGGCGCCGGCACCTTGAACCAGGGCGGCTTGCGCGCGCGGAGCGGCTGGACTTCGGAGCCCAGGACCTCGAGCACGTTCGAGATGCCCCCCGGATTCGCCCTGGATCTCGTCGCCATGACGTTAAGGCTAGCGACCACGACCGGATTGGCACAAAACCGTTGCTCACGTGTCACACGTTTTTCGGGACCCTAACGGTGATGCCCGAGGCTGGTCGAGAAAACGAACCAGGAGGACGTTTTCTCGACCAGCCCTCGGTGGACATGGCGTTGGCGGCGCTCGCCAGCGCCCAGCACGCCGTGTTCGGGCTCGATCAACTCAGGGCGCTTGGCTTGCACGAGCGCGCCATCCAGAAGCGCGCTGACGTGGGCCGGTTCCATCGGATCCATCACACGGTCTACTCCCTCGTGCCCAAGGCGCTCCTCAAGCGGGAGGGCCTGTACATGGCCGCCGTGCTCGCATGCGGCCCGGGCGCCGTCCTCTCCCATCGCTCCGCCGCCCGCCTGCACGGGCTCCGGGACTGGGGCCATACGAAGATCGAAGTCACGGTCCCGGGGCGATCAGCACGCACGCACTCAGGTGTCGCCGTTCATCGGTCGACGACCCTGACCGACGCCGACGCCACCGTGGCCGACGGCATCCCCGTAACGAGCGTCCACCGGACCCTGTTCGACGTCGCCGAGGTCGTCACCCAGCGCCAGCTCGAGCGCGCGTTCGACCAGGCCGAGATCCTCGAGGCCCTCGACCTGAACGCGATCAACGACCAGCTCGCCCGCAACCCCACGCGCCCCGGCGCCAAGAAGGTCCGCAAGCTCCTGGCCGAGCACTACATCGGCAGCACGGCCACGTG
>DATBYI010000259.1:0-3040 GCA_036513815.1 Solirubrobacteraceae bacterium | reverse complement strand
CGGAACCACGTCGAACGGGATCAGGCGGAAGGCGGCGCCGACCGCGGAGCGCTGCAGGTAGGCGTTGACGCGGAAGCGAGCGCGGCCCGGGATCTGGTACGCGAAGTCGAGCTGCCAGTTGTTCTCGAACTTCTGCCGCTGGCCCTCGGACAGAATCGAATAGACGATCTCACGCGTGTCGTTCGGGGTCAGAACGGGGAACCCGTCCATCGGCACGAGCCGTCCGCGGACACGCACGGTCGGAGGCGCACCTGCCGTGATGTGCAGGTCCGAGGCCCGGCGGTCAATGACCTCGAGCAACACGTCGGCGAAATCGAGCTGCATTCCTATCCGTCCTTGGTTCGAAACGTTCGTGGATGTATCGGCAGACGGGCCGATCCCGTTTACGGCAGATCGTGAGGGTGGACGCTCAGCCTGAGCCCGTGCCCGTCACACGGGCGATCTCGGCCACCGAGGTGAGCCCGTGCTTGACCTTGTCGAGACCGTCCTCGCGCAGCCGGCGCATTCCCCCGCGCACGGCAGCGGCGCCCAGCTGATCGGCCGAGGAGCGCTGTAGGGTGAGCGCGCGGATCTCCTCGGTCATGACCATCACCTCGTACAGGCCAATCCGGCCGCGGTAGCCCATCCCGCCGCAGCGCCCGCACCCGCCGGGCTCGAACGCCTCGATCGGGAAGTCGGCCGGGAAGCCGTGGTCGCGCAGCACCTCGGCCGGGATCAGCGTGCGCTTCTTGCAGTGGGCACAGAGGGTGCGGGCCAGACGCTGGGCGACGACACAGTCGATCGCCGAGGCGACGAGGAACGGCTCGATGCCCATCTCCACGAGTCGCGTGATCGCCGACGGCGCGTCGTTGGTGTGCAACGTGGACAGCACCATGTGGCCGGTCAGCGCGCCCTCGATCGCGATCTGCGCCGTCTCGGGGTCGCGGATCTCGCCCACCATCAGGATGTCCGGGTCGGCGCGCATCATCGAGCGCAGGCCCGCGGCGAACGTGAGGCCGGCCTTGTTGTTGACTTGAACCTGAGTGATGCCGCCGATCTGGTATTCGACCGGATCCTCGATCGTGATGATGTTCTTCTCGGGTGTGTTGAGCTCCTGGAGCGCGCCGTAGAGCGAGGTCGACTTACCCGACCCGGTCGGTCCGGTGGTCAGCACGCAGCCGTAGGACTGACGGAAGGCGCGGCGGAAGCGGTCGAGCTCGTGCTCCTGGAAGCCGAGCTTGTCGAGCTCGAGGCGGATGCTCTCCTTATCGAGGATGCGCATGACCACGCCCTCGCCGTGGACGCTCGGGATCGTCACGACGCGCACGTCGACGTGGCGACCGTCGATCGTCATGCCGACGCGACCGTCCTGCGGGATCCGGCGCTCGGCGATGTCGAGGTCGGCCATGATCTTGATGCGCGACACAACGCCGGGAACCATCTTCTTGGGCACGGTCGTCGCCTCGGTCAGCACGCCGTCGACGCGCATGCGGACGCGCATCTCGCGGGCCGCCCGGCCGGTCGAGTCGGGCTGCGGCTCATAGTGGATGTCCGAGGCACCGCGTTCGGTGGCCTGCGCGATGATCGAGTGCACGAGCTTGATGACCGGCGCGTCGTCGGCCGTCTCCTTCAGGTCGACGACTTCCTCGTACCCCGGCCCCGCCTCGTGCTCGTCGACCGCCTCGGCGACGGCGTCCTCGAAGCGGTTCATGCGCATGATCAGCGCGTTGATGTCCTCGGCGGACGCGACGGCGGGCCGGACGTCGAGGTGGGTGAGCAGGGCGACGTCGTCGATCGACAGCACGTTGGCCGGATCGGACATGGCCAGCAGCAGCGTGTGCTCGTCGATGTAGGAGACGGGCACGGCGGCGTAGCGCTTGGCGGCGGCGGCGCTCAGCAGGTTCGCGGCCGCCATGTCGACCTTGAAGATGCCCAGGTCGAGGTGGTCCAGGCCGTAGCGCTCGGCGATCGCGCGCGAGAGCTGCTCTGAGTTGATGGTCTGCTGGTCGAGCAGGGTGCGCTCGGGCGGGACGCCGGCGGAGCGGGCGTCCTCGACGGCACGGTCGACGGTCTCGCGATCGGCGAATCCGAGCTCGACCACGACGTCGGTGAGATGGCGGCTCGAGCCACCCCGCCGCGTGGGCGCGGTGATGCCGGTGAACGCCTCGGGTTGCGGAGCTTCGCTGATACTCATGGCACGTCCAGAGCTCGGCGCATCAGCTCGATCGGGGCCTCGCGGCCGGTGAACAACTCGAAGCTCAGGGCTCCTTGGCGCACGAGCAATTCCCGCCCGTCGACAACCCGGGCGCCGTGTGCTCGCGCCGCTCGCACGAGCGAGGTTTCTGACTCCGTGTACACGAGATCAACCACGCATTCGTACCTCGCCAGGTCATCGGCAGCGATGGGCAGGGGCTTGAACGAGTCCTCGCGTGGATCGAGTCCGCTCGCGGTGCAGTGGACGAGCAGGTCGGCCGGCTCGGCTCGGGCCACCGCCACCGCGCCGAGCTCCGCCGCGAGCGCCCGGGCTCGTTCCGGGGTGCGATTCCAGACCCGAACCTCTCGGGCGCCGGCGTCTCGGAGGGCCCACACGGCGGCGCGAGCGCTCCCGCCGGCGCCCAGGACGAGCGCGGTCCGGCCCGCCGGCGCGAACGGAAGCGAGGCGATCAACCCGGGCGCGTCGGTGTTGTCCGCCGCGATTCGGCCGTCGGGCTCGAAGACGAGCGTGTTGGCGGCGCCGATCGCTCGTGCGCGCTGGGTCGGGTCGGTGGCGAGGGCGAGCGCGGCCTGCTTGTGGGGGATCGTGACGTTGACGCCGCGAAACCCGGCGCCCGGGAGCGCGGCGACCGTCTGGGCGAACAGCTCCGGTGGGATCGGCAGCAGCTGGTAGCGCCAGTCGGTCAACCCGATGGCGGCGAGCGCCGCGTTCTGGATCGCCGGCGAGCGACTGTGCGCCACCGGCCAGCCGACGACCCCTAGGCGCGTCATGAGTCCTCGCTCCCGGCCACTAAGAGCAGCGCGTGAGCGACTTACCGTGGCGAGCGCTGCGCGCCTGCTCGTACTT